>NZ_JAINEZ010000165.1:0-4525 GCF_019873065.1 Sphingobium sp. PNB | reverse complement strand
ATGCCGGTCGTCCGCGCAATACAGCCAGCCGCAGCAAATGCCCAGAGCGGGCCCGAAACCGAGCGTCGTGAATAAGAGAGGCTAGCCATTGGCGCGTCACTGGCATTGAGCCAGGTCCGCGCCATCGGGGAGATTTCATACTCCCCAACCAGAACCGCGATTGCGGTTCCTCCCCCATCGACCAAGGGCGTGCCTGCCCCTTGGCACCCAGCCGCCTCCGGCGCGGCAAGGTGCGTTCCTGCTCCCTTGACCCATGACCATGGCGTGTGCCGCCCGTGGACCCTGCACGATGGCTTCGTCCATCGAGACGACCAACCCTGCGCGGATTGGATGGCGGGAATACAGGAGAAAATCATTCAATCGCCAAGGGAGGCGATTTCCTTCTCTATCGGACGGAAGCGATCCTTAACATCTTCGCCAGAATAGAAATCCAGCAAATCTTCCTTTGAAAGCTGTCCATCAGAGAGAAATTTTGCAAGATATCGATGATTGAATTCCATCAGCAAAATGCTCTTTTCAATTTGCGATAGAATTTTCCGGCAATTGTCGATATTAGAATGAACAAGGGATTTAATAGCGATAATGTCGCTCATATCCTTTATAATTCTATTCACAATCACCTTGAGAGTGTTGTGGTCCAAGTCGATTTTAACACTGTTAATCGCTATATCGCGGGCCAGCATGTAGGCTATAGAAAGGTTTTTATAATCGCCTTTTTGAGAGTCGATTATTGCAATAAATCCTATCGATGGTAGGAATTTTACATCCTGCACAACGCTCAAAATCGAATTATCTACTAGGGATATATCAAAGACTATAATGCCAACTTTTCCGTCGCGGTTGGCTTGAGCTTCTAAAAGTTGGCTCCATGCAGTGTCAGTCTTTTTAGTAAATATGTCCTTTGATTGAATATCACCTAATCGGACGCCTTTATCGAATTTACATTCTATAGCAATTTTTGCACCACTATCGTTGTTTAAATGGCAGACGATATCACCCGTTTTGTTTTTATGAAGCTTTCCTGAAACATCCCCCGTCAATTCGATCTTGTCTCCTAGCCTCTGCTTTGAAATAAATTCATTAAGGTAATCGGCAATATCTTCCTCTGCTAAAACTCCCTTTACAGATGATTTATAAAAAAGCTCTCTCTTCATATCAAATATGATCTTGAGACTTTCTAGCTCTGTCCCAAGTTCATTTGCTGTTTTTGAAAGAAAGCTTGAAAGGCGATCTTCCATTAAGGCAAGAACGCCGATGTATAGTGCTCTATGAAACTTCTCATCTCGCTCAGACGAAGAGGTTTTATCAAAAAAATTAAAAACAATCGGACTATCCATCTCGAACGATGATATTTGAATCCTTTTTGATTGTTGATCGAGATTTACAATACCCATGTTTATATCTTACCGTACCTATAATGTCCCTTGATATTTGAGGCTAGATACTTCCCCTTTGATTCCTGTTGTTCAAATTCCTTGCTCACATGTTCAGGAACATCGAAGTACTGATACGTGCCTCCATTTAGGAATGTAACCTCTAGCGTCGATGTTTCATCATCATATCGAATGGATGCGATATTGGATGACTCAAAAGCTGGAAATTCGTGCCATGCCATGAATAATTCTCACTCTTCTGTTTCTGTATCGGTTTTTATTTTCAAAGGTATTATGGGGTTTTGCTGACGCCAAGCTAGCACAAACTCCTTATAATCTGCGGATTTCAACACCGGGACATTCCAACCACCGGGTGTCATGGAATTTTCTGGCAAAACGTCATCACATACCACAGGGTCTTGGCTATCTGGGCGACGATCTTTCGGCGGGGCTTGGATCATTGTTCGCATGGGAAGCCCCACCGCTTCGCCCAAAACGATTGCCTCACCAGTCCGCAGGATAGGCAGCATGTTCGTGAGCCCTTCTAGATTGTCCGATAGGGTTCCAGTGACGTGAGAGCGATCAGTCGAATTACTCAATCTTAGAGCAAAAAAGGTACCGCATTGAGATAGAATGGTAGAGTTAATTTCTGAAGGCCGTTGGCTAACAATCATGGCCCCAATCCCGTATTTCCTACCTTCCTTGACAATCCGCTGGACGACGGTCGATGCCGCTCCGTCAAAATTATCGTTGAGATAGGTGTGCGCTTCTTCCATCACAATCAACAAGGGCCGCTCGCGACCACCTTCCGACAGGTTTCGAGCCCAAAAAAGCCCATCATACAGCACCCTTAGCACGATGCCGATTATGTCGTTCATCATCGAGGAAGGGACGCCAGAAAGATCGAGGATGGTGATAGGGCGCTCACTTCCGAGCCACATTTTCATCAACTCGGGGAGGTCTTTGGTCACATTCCCATCAATATCGGGATGCCAATCGCCAGCCTTGAGGAGAAAATCAAACCGAGAAACTCTGATTTTTGTCCCAAGATTTTCAACAGGCCCTCTTAAATTATACCCATCTGGTATATAATTTATCTTCTCATCATCATCTTTGATATTTTTTACTTTGCGAAATTTGGGAGGAATGCCCGTTTGTGCGTCTCCTTTAATTTCATTACCGGCTCCATCCTTTTCGTATGCCCAAGTTTTAGGGTCAGAAGCGCTGCCCTTTGCATTATAGTAGGTTCCAAATTCCGTACTGTATAAGCTGTGCCAGAGCTTATTGAGCGAAAACGGCACCGGGCTATCGACGTTGACGTTTTCAGGCGTCACACCGTCCCTTGGATATTTTCGCAACGTTTCTGATTTTAGGTCAATAATTCTTTCAAGGATCATGTTTCTGGCTTTGCCGTCCGTCGGCAGAGGTCCAAACGTTACCTTTAAAAGTTCATCAAAGCTCATCGCCCAGAACGGAATTTGAAGCGAAAACTCATTTTCTTTCTTTTCGTCTGGATTGATTTTGAAGATATTGGCACGATCTCCTAACGCACGAGAGTATTCTCCATGAAGATCAAGAACTACTATTCTCGCCGACGGAAAGCGATTGGAGTCAGATAGAACATTTAACAGACCAGCAACCGTTGTTGATTTTCCTGAACCAGTGGTGCCAACAACGGCGGAATGGCGAGTAACTAACTTGTTAATATCTACCAGTGCATCAATAGACTCACTGCCCGCAATATGCCCTACGCGAACGAAATGATTCTGCTCGCCGATCTTTCCATAGATAGCCGAAAGATCAGATTCGGAAACTAAATGAACCTCGTCATCGATTGTTGGATACTGAGATATACCGCGCTGAAACTTTCCAGTACGGTATCCTTCACCAATTAGTTGGACAGTAATCCATTTATACCCATTCGGCATTTTTGCGACGAGGCTCTCTGGAACGGCGCGTGCTCCAACCTGTGACACGATGCCAAAAAGATCGACATATCCAATAGGGATTTTTACAAAACTTCCAATTTGGCCGATCCGATATCCTTGTCCGCTGACGAAAGTTAATCCCGAAAACTGATCGCTGTTTAATGTCACGCTCACGGATGTCCCACTGACATCTTGAACAGACCCTATAACCGTCGCCGTACCACTCTGGTTAAAGTTCATCGGTTTCAGCTCCGCCGGAGAGATTTTTCAGTAGGTTGCCAAGCACCATGAAATCTCCAAGCTTCAGCTCACAGGCTTTCGTGGAAGCATCAATGTTGATGACTCCGCTCGGCAAGCTAAACGAGGTGGGTTCGTCTGCTCCCGACCACTCACCTTCAATGCGCCCTATGATACCCTTGTCAAATGCGAGGATACTTAGATTAGGAGTGGATAATGCGCACTCCCTCGCCTGCACGTATTGCGGCGAATCAAGGGAACCAAAAAGAAATGCGAAAACGTGTGCGCTGGGGTTTGTTTCCAAGCTTCTGCAAATTATATCGTTAATATGCTCATCGCCAAATGAGTATCCTGACATAAAAAGCAAAGAAGAATTGTTTAAAAGAAAGTCTTTCAATCTATCAAGCATGGCCAAATATGGCATTTTTCGACTTTGATCGTACTTTAGGTGCGACGGATATATCAAATATGATTGATCCTCTGTCTTCTCATCGCTCCGCACGACGCTCTTTCCGTTTATCAGCCTCCAGTTCAGCGAACCATGCATCTTCCACAGTCTCGTCCAACGGGGTGGAAGCAATCCTTCGTCCTCAACAGCACCTAAATCGAAGAATGCTTTCCTTGCTCCTATAAACCCATCGAAATAGGGTGCAGAGCTTTCCTCTAACGCTTGTTCAGCCAATAGATCATAGTTCGTTGTAAACAAATGTACGGGCTTTACGCGTTGGACGGAACGAGTCCAGATAGCTAAGTTATGATAAGGGGATTTTTTATCCGGTAGGGATTTGGAAACTTCTTCAGATATTATTTTGCAAATATCCTCATCCAGAGATTTTAACTCGGACTCGGTCATTTCTCTTGCGGTTCCTTTGCCAGCAACGCTTCGCAGAAGTCTAATCTGACTAGGTTTCGTGGACAAAGGGTATCCATTGCAGGGCTGAGACGAGATTGACGAAGCCGAGGTAGGACTCTTTGGTTTTGTCGTAT
>NZ_JAINEZ010000164.1:0-4821 GCF_019873065.1 Sphingobium sp. PNB | reverse complement strand
CCACCGATGGAGAAGCGGATCATGACATAGCGAAGCGAAGTCTGGATATCCTCCGCGGGGGGGGGGGCAGCAGCTAGAGACTTTACCGTTACCGGCTGGACATGCGCGCATGCCACCCGGCCCCAGTGAAACTGTGACCGAGCTTGTTAGGTTGGGGTTTCCACGCCCCACTTCCGTTCTTTTCCCGGAAGCGGGCCTAGTTTGCGCGATTAACGCCTTGAAGCAAGCTCGAATTTGTCGGGTGGTGTATTATACACTGTTCTCGCCCGCCGGTCTGCTACGGTGCACCATCCTTGATGGCCATCAACCCGTGCTCATGCCGATCATGCCCTCTGAGCGCGGCTTTCCATCCCTAAGAATGGATTGCTCTTCCATTCACCCACTCGTTCCATTCCAATTTTCTTCTTATTGACTTCCAATTATCATGATCGCTAATTCCAATCATCGAAGATCGGAATGGGCGTGTAAGAGCGCTTTGCAGAAAGCCGGGCAGCAGGAGCCCTGGAAGACGCGCCGGTGGTTCTCATTGTGGGGCCACGGCGGGCAGGCAAGACCAAGCGCATCGCCAAGGCGCCCAAGATGCATTTCCTGTATTCAGGACTGCTTGCTGCCGTGCGAGGCCTCAGCTTCGACCGCGTGAAAACTGACCGTGGACTCTTTGAGGCGCTGCTTGAGAGTTTTGTGTATTCCGAAGTTTTGAAGCTGATGACCGCCAACGATCAGCATTTGACCCCCTATCATTTCCGTGACGCGCAAATGCGCGCAGTGGATATCGTGCTGGAGCGCGATGACGGCATGATCGCGGGCATCGAGATCAAGGCGTCCGCGACGGTGAGATCGAGCGACTTTGGTGGGTTGCGCACCCTGGCGGAGGCTTGCGGTGACCGTTTTGCCTATGGCGTGGTGCTGTATGATAGCGGCGAGATCGTGCCCTTTGGCGATAGGCCGGCGGCAGTTCCCCTGTCGACACTATGGGGGTGAGCGGGGCACGGCGGAGAGGTCGAAGGCTTTGTCCTGTACCCATTGGATTAGTCGATCAGGATGATCGGCTATGGACGGGTCGATGCTTTCAGACTTCCTCGCTTGGATCCTGGATTTCGAGATGGATCCGCCATCCCTCGAACGTCATGAGCATGCGACCAAATTGCTCCCAACTCACCTCCCGCCCATCGATGACCAGCACCGGCATATAATCGGCGGATTCAGGGTCGCAAGTGAGTTGGCCTCGGACGGTCGTTCCCGAAATGGCCAACCCCAGATCGCCTTCGACCAGGTAGGTCTTGGCAAGATCATGCCGCATCCGTTCGAGCAGGCGCGTCATGAGATCAAACGGATCGGCGTCCGCGGCGCCATGCACCTGGAATTCGTAACCTTCCCGTCCTCCGCCTTTGACCTCGATAGCCGCAAGCGACAGCATCGTGCCAAGGAGCCGCAGCACAAAATGGAACCGATGCCCGGCCCCGTTCGCATCGGGCAATTCCATTGGCAGGAAGGCGATATGGGTGAAGGTCAGCCCGCTCCGGCGGGCGACCTCCTCGTTATAGCAGCGGCTGCAAAGATTCCGGTAACCGGCCTCGATGCTCCCGAAATGCGTTATTTCGAAATCTGGAACGCCGCTATGGCATTCGTCGCATGATACGCGCGGCATCATTCTCCTCTCAACTCCTGCCTGTCGCATCTGGATGGGTATCGCGGGTCCAGGTCAAGCCAACATCGTTGCACCATCGGCACATGGCCGCTTCGACCGCGCGTTCTTCATAGGCATACCATCTTTCAAGCACGCCCTTCGCCTCGAGCAGATATTTGAAGCGCCTGTAAGCGCCTTTCCGGCTGAAAATGTCCCGTACGTCCATCTGTGCTTCTGGCAGTTCCTCGGCGACGAATACGAGCGCCAGCTTTTTCCCAAGGTCGAGGTCGCGTCTATGGGGCACCAGGATATAGCCTGCGGCCTCCGGATCGTCAGGCAGGTCCGCAGCATCGTCCATGTCGAGGCTGTCGGCCAGAAAAAGGATGCGGCCCGTTTGCCTACAAATATAGGCCTGATGTTCGTCTAATGGCGAAGTGCTGACAAATTCGAGCGCGTCGATGAGATCGCTCAGCAGAATAGGCACTGTCTGACGATTTTCCGGTGTCATGCGCACGACTCGCCAATCAAAGACCGAGAACATTTTACGTTCGTGAAATGGTGGCACATCGTGGCGAACGAAACGGGCTCAAACAAGCTTGAAGGGTGGGCTCGATGGAACTGCGTCCGGCGCCCATTCCTCCGTTCTTCGACATGCCGTGGACGGCATTCACTCGGGAAACAGTACGCTTCGCAGCCTCTCTACGAGGGCGTTGCGCCGTTCGGGGGAGAGTTTGTCGAGATTGTGCATTTTCCACTTCACTGCGGGCAGAGTCGATGCGTTGGGCACGTCCAATAACGACCAATCCGGTTCCCCCTGTTTGAAGCCGATCAGGAAATGCCGGTGCGCATCTGGCATGGCCGCGATCATCGTGCCGATCATCGCCTCGCGCGCCTCGATGAGGGCGTCGAGCGCTATCGGTTCGCGCGTCATACCATCGAAGCCGCGCGCGAATTCCTCCTCGAGCGGTTTCCGGGTGGGGGCGAGGATCTCCGACAGGGGGCGGTCATGGCTGATGGCGTAGACGATGAATGCGCGGCGTAGCGCATCGTCGACGCCGCCGCCCGCGAGTAGTTCGCGTACATCGAATAGGTCACGGGGGTGTTGGCGATCCAGCGCCGCGACGAGTTTTCCTGCATAGAGATCGGCGAGGGAGACGACTTGCATGCGCGCAAAGCCGAAGGCATCCTCGACGGGAGAGGTGACGGAGGTTTCGGTGGGGTCATAGACCGTACCGCGCAGGACGGGTGTCACCTCGATCTTGATCTGTGCGTTGTCCAGCCGGACGACCAGTTTGGTGATCACATTTTCTGCGCGCAGTCGGCTCGGTGTCACGTGAGCGCCTCGGATGCCCTTTTCGATGCGATCGGCAATGCGTGCCATGGCCGTGTCGATCGCCGCAAGCGAAGTGGTCCGGTCGGCTATCGGCAGATATGCAAGGTCGATATCCACCGATAGGCGAGGCAAGTCTTTTACGAACAGGTTGATCGCCGTGCCGCCCTTGAGCGCAAAATCATTTTCAGTCGCAACGAACGGGATCGCGCGCACGAGCAGGGCGACCTGATCGCGATATTGGTCAAGATAGGCCATCAAGGTCTCCCGGAACGGTGATGAGATAGGTCGGATCAAGCTTGCCGCCCTTGACCAGCAAGCGTTTGCCGGAACCGAAATCGACGGCCTCCTTGTTGAGGCCATTCAGCCACGCATGGCGGTGACGGTCGGCGAAGAAAAAGAACAGGCGCTTTACCTTGACGCTCTGGCAGCTTTCGAGAAGCGGCTGCAGGTGGCGGGGGCTAAGGTTGGTGAGCCCTTCCATCAGCATATCGACCTGATGGAAGCTTTCGTGGGTGGGTAATTCATCGAGCAATTCGAGTATGGCGCGCTCACGCGAAGACAGGCGCAGCGGCCATTGCATGGTGCCAGCGGTCGCCATGAAGCCGCCCGGCAGCAGCGAACCCGTGTTTTCGGCGGGCGCTGAGGCCGGTGCCAGTTCGGGACTATCCGGAAAAAGGCGTCGGCTATTATGCCAGCGAAACGTGATGTCGAGTGGCAATGCCTCAAGCCAGCCCGGAGCCTTGTGCGGACCGTAGAGATGCACTTCGCGCCGTTCACCCAGATAATGGGCGTAGCCCTGCTCTTCGAGCGCGGTGCGACCGCCAACCGTCAATGGGTACTCCATGAACGATTGGAGCGACGTGACCGCCTGCTGCCAACTGAGTTGGCCGGAAGCTCGGCGATACACGCGCGGCGCGGGTTGGTGCAGCCAGCCCCGTTTAACATATTGGCTACGCAGCGAGGACGAATAGCCGTGGCGTTCAAGCCACGCGGCATCGACCAGCACGCTTTCGGGAAGCTGCTGTAGGCGGTTTAGCTTTCTGTCAGAAGGGTAAGCCATGCTTAGCATTTTGGAATATTTTCAAACTGAAGTCCAGTTTGAAAATCATTCATTTTCGGTAGTCAGACTTAGTAAAATAGGGATATATTAAACCGCGGTTACGGGCCTGCTCCACGTGCGCCTGTTATTCCGGGTTTGCCGCGATGAGCGGCCATGATTGCCCGGCCCATGTGACCCACTATGGGGATTGCAGCTCTATCGTCGGCAACCCGGCCGACTATACGGCGAACCCGCGTTCTCGGATCGCAGCTTCCACCATCGCTGCCAAAACCTCCTCGGCTCGCGCGCGCAGACTGCTGTCCTTTGCGCCAAGATCGTGTCGGATCCATTCGGGCGACCGCTGCAACACCGTCAGCACAATTTTCATTAGTTCTTCGTCCATCGCATTCGCTATGCTTCGGGGAGGCTGGAGGGGCAATAGCCGATCCTGAGGTAATTCAGGATTGACCGTCGCGGGCCGTTCGTCCGATTTATCACCTCCTGAGGCTCCCCGGAGACTGGAAGCAACTTGGCGACGAGATTCCGGCTGTGGGCTACGATGCATATCATAAGGGCGAGGCCTGACAGATGCCGATCAGCCGATCGAGCAGGCTATTTACCTTTTCAACGCCGCGTTCCGTCATTTCGACCCCGATGCAGCGGCGATCGCGGTCGGATAACTCCCGCATCAGCAGGCCCTGTTGTTCCATTTCCACAACCCTGCGTTGCGCCGTCGACTGCGCGGCGACTGACAGGATGCGAGCGTAGCGACAATCAAGATGAGAATCGGTTGTTGGGGTGTCGGTGAAGGGCGGAGGGCGT
>NZ_JAINEZ010000163.1:0-4851 GCF_019873065.1 Sphingobium sp. PNB | reverse complement strand
ACGCCCTCCGCCCTTCACCGACACCCCAACAACCGATTCTCATCTTGATTGTCGCTACGCTCGCATCCTGTCAGTCGCCGCGCAATCGTCAACGCAGCCACGATGCGCTGTCGCATCATCTCAATCAGGGCATCAGGCTGCTCGATGACGAGCTCATTGCCCCAAGTGAATAGGTGCTCCGCCAGCTCCCGCATGCCGCCGCTGGTGAAGCGGATGAGAAGATCTCCATTCTCGAGTTCTTCTATTTGCTGATGGCGATGGAAGCGCCATTCTCGCGCTCGCGAGGCTGCCGATGCGTGGACGCGAAGCACGACGTCTTGCTTCTCGTCTCGCCAGACAGCGAAACTGTCGGCCAGCCAGGCGTCGATGTCCCAGTCATCTGGGGCGCAACCGAGCTTTTCGCTGAGCCGGGGGTCGATCATGCGATCCAGTCGGTAATAGACCGGATCATTTTCTCGGTCGGGCATCTTTCCGACCAAGTACGACAGGGGGCCGTGAACGATGCCATAGGGAATGACCCGTCGCCAGCGAGGCTCCTGCTGCTGAACTGCGGCATAGCTGAATTCGAGGCAGCTACCGGACAATATCGCAGCTTGGACGGTTGCGATTGTCTCGGGGGGCACGGTCGCAACAGGGCCCGCGGTGACCATCGTCCGCTGAAGCCGAGTGAGCGCTTCTAGATCAGGATCAATGCGGCGCTTCTCGCGATCATCGAACGCCCCTTTCACCTTTGCCAGAAGGTTCGCCAATTGGTCGGCACGAACCGTCTGGCCAGCTTCTCGTCGTCCATCCACCTCGGCCTGTAGTGCTGCGACTTCAGCGGCAGTGGGGCGGGTATAAACGCGGCGAAGGCTGTCCCGTATGAGAAAGCGCTTTCGGCGATCTTCTGTCACTTCCTCAAGGTCAAAGTGCCGAGCGATGACGTCGCGCATGCGCTCGGCGGTCCTGCGATTGACGCCGAGCGTTTCCGCCATCTCATCGAGAGTGAGGCCCTCTGTCGATTCCGAAAGCGCGTGAACGAGCGCTAACAATCGATCAAGTTTGGCCATACGATCGGTCATGCTGCACTACCCCCCATTTATGTCCAACTACGACCGCACCCGTCGTTTTTTCAAGAGTCTAAAGGCGGAAATTGAGACCTGCGGCTCGTGGAGGTGCGGCGGTGTTGGCTGGAGGAACAGCGCTGGTTTGAGGATCTACCGAAACAAAAGCTGATCTGCCATTTCGCCGATGCGTTGATACCCGACGATCCGATTTCGCCAAGCTTCCGGGATGCCGTCCTCGCCATAGAGGGCGCCCGCGAGCTGGCCCGTAATGGCAGCTGTCGTATCGGCGTCCTCACCGAGATTGGCGGCAGTAAGGACAGCCTCGGCGAAACTGCCGGTCCGGCCGATGCACCAGAGTGCGGCTTCGAGCGAATACGCCACATAGCCTGACGCGCGGATATCCCGCCTCAGTTTACCGCGCCAGGATCCACCAACGATGTCGAAGATTCTCCCAGTTACGCTGTCTGTGTGGATGCTGAGAACATCGTCGAGGCTGCTGCCGCAAATTGCCATCGCGATCATTCGTGCGTAGATGACGCAGGCATCTACGGCCTCAGTCGCGCCATGCGTGACACGGCTTTGACGTGCAGCTGCTTCTTTGAGGGAAGGGGTGTTGTCATGATACCGCAGAGCGATTGGCGCCAAGCGCATTAAGCTGCCGTTCCCCGCGGTGGAGGGGTCGGTTGATCCCGCGATGGGGTTTCCCGATCGCTCCCAGTGGGCCAATGCCGCACTGACGGTCATGCCGATGTCGAAGCAGTGCCCATTTGATGAATAGGCTCCCTCATCTCGCCATGCGACGAAGCGCTTCATCAGATCGACTTCATCGATGCCTTTGCAAGATATGAGGCTGTCCGCCAAGGCGAGCGCCATTGACGTGTCGTCTGTCCATTCGCCGGGCTTCAGGCCGAAGGGGCCGCCACCGATCATGTCGGTTAGAATGGGATAGGTGTCCCGGCGCGCAAACTCCAATGTCGTTCCCAGTGCGTCGCCTACTGCCAAGCCGATCAAAGCGCCTCGGCCTCGATCACGCGTGGCCGCGAGCGTCATAGCGGGGGCCACCTCTGCGACTGCGACTTTTTGCTGGACGTAGGTGAGCTGCTCATGCGTTTCGATCGCTCCAGGACGAGCCATTCGCACTTGGCCTATGGCAGCCCTGGGCTCGGTTCCCAACTCGACGAGCAGGCGTGCGGCTATCATTCCAGCGCGTCCCAAGCCGCCCTTGCAATGTACCACGATGTCGAAGCCCTGGCGTAGCCGTGAGCGCAGATTTGCGCCGGTGGTGGTCCATTCCTGCTCGAACAGCGGACCCGGGATGCTCACGTCAGCAATGGGCAGATGGAACCAGTCCATGTGACGCGCGCGTACTTCTTCCCCGAGCCGATCCACGCCGAGGCTCTGGAATTCTGAGGGCTCGAGGAGAGAAACGACCGCCGCCGCTCCGCTAGCTTGAATGGCGTCTAGGTCGACGCAAAGGTCGCGGTCCCAGGCGCCCGTCAGCGCATCGTGCTGCTTTTTCCCCGGGCAGAATGTGATTCCTATTCTGCCGCCGTTGGCGCGTGTTTGGACGAACGCGATTTGCAGTGGATGGCTCGAACTGGTGCGGGGGGTATGGGCAGCGTCTCTTTGTTCCATTCTTGTCCTTTTCGAGCCACCTTAATGGCTCCAGCTTGAAGTTGGAGAGAGTTACTACGACCGAATCTGACAGATACGGTCGTACCTACTTCGCCATGGCGTTTGTGAGGCCAAACTGTCTTGACCCAGCAGTCACGATAGGGTGGTGAAAGCATCATAGGGGGAAATATCATGAAGATTGATCGAGATAAGTTGAAAGAGGCAGGAGCCAGCGCCGCAAAGGTCAGCCAGAAAATTGGCGAGAAGACTGTCGATGGGGTGAAGAAGGCTTGGGAAACGGAAATGGGGCGCACGGCCATCACCGGCGCTGCAGCCGGTGCCGCTATCGCTGCGGTCGTCCCGTTCGTTACGGTTGGAGCCGGCTTGCTGATCGGTGGGGCGATTTCCGTGTTGGCGAAGAACGTCAGGTCGGGTCAGTAAACTTCGTCTGGGACCGGAAGCCTGCCAATGGCGAGACGGTCTCAACCTGCCATTGGTCAGCCCCACCTCAGTAGAGGCTGCGGGGTGATCGAGAAACGCTGAACGGAACCTAACATGTTTGGAATATTCCTGTTGGCGGCTGTAACCGTCGTTGATGGCGATACCCTGCGCTTGGACGGAGAACGCGTGCGTCTGGTCGGTATCGATGCCCCTGAGATACATGGGTGTCCGGCGGGCCGCGCCTGTGCTCCTGGCGATGGCCAGGCGAGCAAACGCAGCCTACAAAATCTGATGAACGGATCCCTCAGCATTCGGCGCGTCGGACACGACCGTTATGGTCGTACCCTCGCGCACGTATATGTGAACGGCGTGAATGTTGCCTGTGAGCAGATCGGCCGCGGGCAGGCGGTTTACATGAGGAAGTGGGACAATGGGCTCGAATTGGCGCGGGAGTGCAGGTGATGGCTCGGCGCTGGGATGAGAAGGGTACAGAGGCGGATGGTCCTGCATTCCCCTATCTAGTGGCTTTGGAAGCAATCATTATTGGAGGGCTTATCCTGCTGGGCACGGGCATGATGTTGGTATCGGGCGTTAGGTGGCTCTTTGGTCTCTTCGGTTAAGAGGAAACGGGATGGCGGCCGACAGCCAAAGCGATAGCGCTGTCATGCATGCTAATCGCATCGCGATGGCTCGCGATCTGGTAACAAAATCGCGTTCCGGTTCGACAAACCGATTAGCCCGAGAATTGGGTATTCAATATGCCTACGCACGCCGCATTATGCAGGATCTGGAGGAGTCCGGGTTGGTGAGTGCTCCGGACAAACGCGGCGCGAGAACGGTTGCCTCATGTGTATCTGTCTCGGAGAAATGAGTTGGCGCGGCTAATTCTTATTGCCTTCTTGTTGGTCACCGGCGCTGTTTTTCTGCGCTTGGCTTGGAATGCGGCGCTTAAGATTTTGCGGAGCATCGCCAAAATCGCCTATATCTCAGCGAAGGTGGCGGGAGCGGCTCTGGTGGCGGGATTGGCTGGCCTCGTCGGGTTCTTTGTTCTCCCTATCACTGTCGTCGGTGACTGGTTTGGAATAGCGGTTGTGACTGTCGCGATCGCAGCCTTCGTCCTGTGTTGGAGGAAATTCGCGGTTCGAGTCGGACGCGCCGCTCGTCCGCTGTCCCCGATCGAAGAGGATCAGTCGACGTCCTTCCCAATCATCGAGGAAGCGATCAAGCCTGAGGCGGATCCCCGCATCGCTGAGGCGTGGAAAATGGCGGGAGAGCTTGCACCGGAATATGCTCCGCGTCTTTCCGCAGCTAGGCGCCGCTGCGCTCAACTGTTGGAGATGGCAGCTGGGAACCCGGTCGAATGGAGCATCGTCGATTGTTCGACATTCATCTCGCGCACTGTGCCAGATGCGGTTTCAACGGCAGCCGCACTGATGAGGGACGCGGACCACTCAGAGCGGAGCAGCCTTGCTGGTGAACTGGTCGTTGACCTTGAACGGATCGCGAGCCGCGCGCGTGAGGAAGTCGACAGTCGCCGCCGTCAGCTTCGCAACAGTTGGCACGTTGTCCGAGCCCATATTGCAAGCCGGACAGCCCGCGACGTGTCCTGATGGTGCGGCGGCGGATTCTGACTTTGTGGCATGCTGCACGTCAACGACGCTGATGTGTAGGGCGACATTTACGGAGGCCGGTTGGCGTCAATTATGATGGCCGGTAAGCGGCCGCACCGAGTGGTGGGATTTGGGTATCA
>NZ_JAINEZ010000162.1:0-4866 GCF_019873065.1 Sphingobium sp. PNB | reverse complement strand
GGCCTGCCTCCTCCGGCTCGACGGGCGTTGCCGCTGCCGCCTCGGGCTCGTCGGAGAGAAGGGCGGCCAGATAGTCGGATTGCTTACGCGCCATGGCATTCCCTTTCGGCAAACCGGGAACATATCATGAACATGCGGAAAGGGGCTTCATGCCGCATTGACGATGTCCTCTTCCCGCGCAGGGGCGACGCGGCCCCAGCCCTGACGCACCAGCGCCTCGATCTGGCCCATGGCCTCGTCCAGATTGGCGCGGCAGCGCTTGTGGGTGCGCGGCGTGCCGATCGGCTTTTCCAGTTCATAGACGGTCATCATGCGCAGCGCGGCATGGCTGATTTCCGCGCTGTCGAGGATCGGAATGGGCAGGAGAGCCGGGCCGAAGCTCTGTTCCATGATCGCGCGGACCATCGAATGGCTGGGATCGTTGCTGTCGAATTTCGAGCAGAGCAGGCGGACGAACTGATAGTCGACCTCTATCCCCGCCTGCTGCAGCTGGCCGATCACCTGATCCATCATCGAGAGGAACTGGACGGTCGAGCAGAAGTCGGGCGTGGTCGCGGCCAGCGGCACCAGCAGGGCATTGGCCGCCTGCATCACGGCGAGGCTGATCGTGCCCAGCGCCGGCGGCGGATCGAGCAGCACCACGTCATAATGGCGGGCAAGGTCCATCAGGCCCTGCTTCAGCTTGCGGAAGCGCGCCGCAAGGACGGAGCCGCCGTCGCTGCCCGCCGCCGCCAGCTCATATTCCACGTCGAACAGTTCGAGATTGGATGGGATGAGGTCGACATTGGGCCAGGCGGTGTGCTTGACCGCGTAGAGCAGGTCGACCTGCGTCGGGTCGATGGAGAGATAGGGGTAGAGCGTTTCTTCCCGCTGGATGTTGAAATGCGGGTTGAAGCCGAACAGCGTGGTGGTGGTGGCCTGGCTGTCGCAGTCGACCACCAGCACGCGATAGCCCTGCACCGCGAAATAATGGGCGAGATGGGTGGTGACGGTCGACTTGCCGACGCCGCCCTTGAAATTCTGCACCGCGATGATGGCGGGAATGTCCAAGGGGGCGCGTTCGGGCGAGGCGCCCAGCACCTGCCGCATGTTCAGCAGTTCCTCCACCTTGTAGCCGGGGCGGCGGCCGTTTTCGGTCGGCGGGGCAGGGGGAAGGCGTCCGTCCTCCTCCGCCATGCGGATGCGATTCGTGGAGCAGCCGAGCAGTTGCGCGGCTTCAGCGATGCCGAAGCGGATGTTGAGTTCCTTGCGGCTATCCGGCAGAAAAGCCTTGCGCCGCAGGCGTTCGACCATCTTTTCGCCGGCCTCCGCCAGATCGCCGATCTGGGTTACCACTGCGTTCATTCCTGCCCTCTTGCGCGAAGTTGAAGCTTGTTTGGGATAGATGTGGCATAAATAGTTCAAATAGGCAAATGAGGGCGGGGTGGGATGAGGATCGGCATGGAGGAAGCAGCATGAACCGGTTTTCCTGCGCCTGCGCGGGAGAAGCGGCCTATATTCCGGCCAAGCGACAGGCGGTCGGGATTCGCCGGAGAAGAGTGGCATGAACTGGTATGAACGGCAGGAAAACTGGCAGGCGCAGAGCGAGGACGCC
The DNA here is from genome assembly GCF_019873065.1 of Sphingobium sp. PNB. Lineage (NCBI taxonomy): Bacteria > Pseudomonadati > Pseudomonadota > Alphaproteobacteria > Sphingomonadales > Sphingobiaceae > Sphingobium > Sphingobium sp. PNB. The sequence goes on along the minus strand of NZ_JAINEZ010000162.1, from coordinate 3,272 downwards.
CGCAATGAAGCGGATGTCGACTATGCGCGGGTCATCCATTCCGCGTCCTTCCGCCGCCTGCAGGGCAAGACGCAGATCCTGAACCTGGGCGACAGCGATTTCTATCGCACGCGGCTGACCCATTCGCTGGAGGTCGCGCAGATCGCGGGCGGCATAGCGCGGCAGTTGCGGCAGGATTTCCCCGACCACCCGGCGATCCCGCATCTGCCCGACCACAGCCTGATCCAGGCCATCGGCTTCACCCATGACTTGGGCCATCCGCCCTTCGGCCATGGCGGGGAAGTCGCGCTGAATTACTGCATGCGGCAGGCGGGCGGGTTCGAGGGCAATGGCCAGACGCTGCGCATCCTGGCCCGGCTGGAGAAATTTTCGGCCGGGGCGGGGGCCAATCTCATGCGGCGGACGCTGCTGGGCGTGCTCAAATATCCGGTCCCCTATGCGCAGGCCTGCAATCCCGCCTGCGCGCCCCGGCTGAGCGGCAGGCCTTCTTCCATCCGCATCATCGACCGGGCCGCCAGCAAGCCGCCCAAATGCTATCTCGATACGGAGCGGCAGGCGGTGCAATGGATATTGGCGCCCTTGTCGAGCGCCGACCGGGAGGCGTTCACGGCGATCGAGCCGCAGGTCGGCAGGCACCACCGGGCGATCCACAAATCCTTCGATTGCAGCATCATGGACGTGGCCGACGACATCGGCTTCGGCGTCCATGACCTGGAGGATGCGCTGGCGCTGCGCCTGATCGGGGAGGAGGCCTTTCGCAGGCTGGTGCCGGAGGAGGAATGCGCGTCCTTCCTGGTCCACCTCAAGCGGAAATATCCCGGCGAATCCGAGAATAATGTCTATGAGCGGCTGGTCGGGACGCTGTTCGGCGAGGGCGGCGGGCGCAAGCGCTGCATCGGACGGATGGTGCATCACCTGATCACCCATTGCCGCATCGACACGCGGGAGGAGTTCGAGGAGCCGCTGGTCCGATACCGCGCGGGGATGCAGGAGGGGGCGGCGCGGTTCCTGGGCGCGCTGAGGAACGCGGTCTATCAGGAGGTGATCCGCAGCGCCGGGGTGCAGCAACTGGAGTTCAAGGGACAGAAGATGGTGGTGTCCGTCTTCGAGGCGCTGGCGTCGGAGCCGGAGACCCTGCTGCCGGCCGAGCAATGGGCGCTGGTGCGGGCGGGGGAGGAGGCGCCGCGGGTGATCTGCGACTATATCGCCGGGATGACCGACGGGGCCTTGCTGAAGGCCTATGACCGGCTGTTCAGTCCGCGCATGGGGTTGATCTTCGATCAGTTCTGAGGGGCGCGGTCTTCCCTATCCGTCGCATGCTCCCGCGCGGGGCGGGAGCATGAAGGCGGAGGGGTTGCCGAATATCCGTCGGGCCCGGAACGGGGGTGGGATGGTCGGGCCTGGCCGCGCGACGCCTTCGTTCAGCCCCCGTCCGCATAGACCTTGATGTCGCGGACGATCATGTCGCCGGTGCCGTCCGCATAGTCGCCGGTCGTCTTCACCGCGACGTTCATGATCGGGTACCAGCGGAAGCCGGCGAAGGGATTGACCGCCTGATAGGTCTCCTTCCCGTCGATGAACCAAGTGATATAGTCGGGCTGGATGTCGACGGCGAAGCTGTGGAAGCCCGTGGTGAAGCCGCCGATGCCGTAGACCTCTTCGGTGTTCATGAAGACGCCCTGCTGGAAGGTGCGGGTGATGTTGGCGCCGCCGTGCAGCGTGTTGGCGGTGTAGCGGTCGAAATCCCACCAGCTTTCGAAGCCGAACCCTTCGTAAATGTCGATTTCCGGCGGCCAGCCGGCGGTCGAGATCAGCCAGAAGGCGGGCCAGGAGCCGCGCCGGTTCGGCATCTTCGCGGTGAATTCATATTGGCCGTAGCCGATCTGCACCGGCCGGGTGTTGTGGCCGCTGAGCACGACCGCGCCATAGTCATAGGGGACGCCGTCCCAGGCGATGGGCTGCTTCAGCTTCTGCGTGTGCATGACGAGCCCATCGTCCGTGTAGCGCAGGGGCGCCTCTATGCCATAGTCGCGATAGACCCAGCCGTCGAGATAGATGCCGGTTTCCTGATTGCCCGGTTGCGAGCGGCCATTGGGCAGCTTGGTCGACCAGGCCTTGTCATGGCCGGCGTCGGACCATTTGAGGGTTTCGCGGCTCATCCTCCACTGGAGCGTGCCCGTGGGCTGGAAGGCGCGGGGTTCGCGCCCCGCGACCTGTTCCGCCGTCGGTTCCTGCTGGAAATCGCATTGGACGAAGGCGCGGTCGGTGCCCATCTTGCCGCCCCATGGAGCCTCCACGAAGCGGACGATGAAGTCGGCCTGCGGCACGCCGAGCAATATGGGGACGGAGACCGTCTTGGTCAGCGGGTCGCCGGGGCGGAAGATCACCGCCTTGTAGATGCTTCGATAGTTGATGCCCGCCACGCCGCGGACGAGGCCCGGTCCATCCTCCGTCATCACCCGCGCGATCACGGTGTTGGGCGTCGGGCGGTCGAGCGTGATCGGCACATAGGCGACGGTCGCGCCGGGGCGGTAGAAGGCGGGGCCGACCGACGCGGTCGCCTGTTCAGGGTAGCGGGTGCCGCCGGCGAAGTCGAAATTGGCGAAATCGCCTGCCTGCGCGGCGGTGGCGGCGGTGGAGAGGGCCAGCATGGTGCTGACCGGCGCCATCGGTCCGGCGGCGCGCCCGGCCGGGCCGCCGGTTCGGGCGGCGGCGGCGGTGGTGGGAAAGAGCGCGGCGGGATTGCTGCTGCCCAGCGCCGTGGTCCAGGGGCTGGGGGAGGGGCGGGAGAAGTCGATCTGTGGCGTCGGGTTGGCGGTCCGGCCGAAAAAGCCGTTGGTGAGGATGGAGGCGATGCCCGGCGGGTCTTTCGCCGCTGGCGTGGGCGCGGAGATTTTTTCCGTGTCGGCGGTGAGGGACAGGCCCCATTCGCTCATGCAGAATATGAGCACGCACGCGAACAGCACGCCCGCAAGCGGGCGAAGAGAGAAAATGCGCATGGTACGACCCCGTTGTTGAGCGGCCCTGTGCCGCCTTTGTTGAACCTCCTTCCCGGAACGGCGGATTGCCCCGGCGCCGTTGCGGGTTCGCAAGATGGTTGGTGCGGATTCGTCCGCTATGGCTTTGAATAATAATGGATTTTCATGGCCGTGAAAAGGCTGCGGACGTCATGTGTCGATGTTCATGCACATATCGGCTCAAGGGGGATGGCGGTCATGCGCGGGGGCGCGCCACCGGCGGGCCGGTTGTGCGGCGCGCCGATGGGGGGGCTT
>NZ_JAINEZ010000161.1:0-5103 GCF_019873065.1 Sphingobium sp. PNB | reverse complement strand
CCGGGGGGCGTGCAGTTGTTCGATGCGGAATGGTACCGGCGGCCGAGCCATGCGGAACTGGCCGGCTATCTGCCCGCCAATGCGCCGACAAGCGGCTGGGGTCTGGTCGCGTGCAAGACGGTGGATCATTACCATGTCGAGAACTGCCAGGCGCTGGGGGAATCGCCCATGGGGTCTGGCTTTGCCAAGGCGGTTCGGCTGGCGGCGTGGCAATTTCTGGTGCTGCCGCCGCGGGTGAATGGCAAGGTGATGGTCGGAAGCTGGGTTCGGATCAGGATCGACTATACGCGCAGCGTGGCCGGCGGGGACGATGCGGGGCGGTGAACCGGGAGGAGGTTTTAACCCATATGGAACATTTTTGTTGACATCGTCACGCTGTTCTGGCACATAGGTCGACATTGGGAAAATGTGAGTCGCCGATGAGGCGGTGAAGGGCTGGTCCTCGTCAGGGCCGGCCCCTTTGCTTTGCATGCGGGGGATTGGCTGTGGCGGACGGAGAAGGGAAGAGGAACCGGTTCGGCGGGCGGGCTGATGCGCCCGAGCGGGTGCTGGCGCTGGAGAATGGGCCGCAGGGCGCGCTGGGCGTCGCGCCGCAGATGCGCGCGGTGCGCCGGAATGGCTGGACGCCGGCGCTGCGGCAGAAGTTCCTGGAGACGCTGGCGCTGACCTGCAACGTCAGCGAGGCGGCGCGGGTCGTCGGGCGGAACTTGTCGACCGTCTATTATCTGAAGCGGCGCGATCCGGCATTTGCGCGGGCTTGGAAGCAGGCGCTGAGCATCGGGCATGAGGAATTGCGGGCGCTGATGCTGCGGCAGGCGCTGTTCGGCACGGAGGATGAGGAGATCGTGCTGGACGGGGAAGGGGCGGTCAAGAGCCGGAAGATCAGGCGGGGGCATCCGCACATGATCCAGGCGCTGCTGTTCAGGGCGCATGAGAAGGAGGTGGAGGAGATGCAGCGGCTGGAGAGCGTGGAGCGGCCCGATGGCGAGGATGCGGTGGAGCGGTTGAGGGTGGCGCTGGATGAGGTGCGGAAGCGGAGTGGGGGGTAGGGGATTTTGGGTGGTTGCGGACTGGCAACTGCTGGTTCGCGCATCGCGAAAGCTGACAAAGAGCACGATCATTTGCAGCAATAATTGTAGCATATAGCAAAAATTGCCGTATATCGCCGCCATGGAAATACTGCCTACGCTCGAACTCCAGTTCCAAGACGCCTCGCAAGTCGGAGCAAAAAAATCCCCGCTCGCCTGGCGCGGGTTCAGGGTCGAACATGTGCTCCTCACGACAGATGAAGGCTATGATTTCCGCGCAAAGGGCGACAGTTGCTATCTCGCCTATCATGAGCTGATGCTGACCGACGGTGAGCTGAAGATGGAGGGTTTGCCGACCTTGGCCAAGACGCAGCTTCGCGACACGCTCACCTTCGCGCCCGAAGGATGCGCCATTGAGGGGTGGGCAAAGCCTGCTCGCGGAGAGAACAGCTACACGGCTCTCTATTTCGAACCCGATATCGTTTCCGAAGAATTGGGAGAACGATATGCCTGCGCCAATGCGGCACCTTTTGCATATGTTCGCAATGCCGGCCTGGCATCGACGATGATCAAGCTGCGCGACCTGGCCGTACGTGGTGACGATGACCCCCTCTACGCCGAAGCTCTTTGCCTGAGCGCGACAATCGAATTGCTGGGAATGCGGCCGTCACGGGAGGCCGCGCCCTTGAGCAAGGCGCAACTTGCACGCATTCAGGATTTTATCTTCGCCAATCAGCATCGCGCCATCGGCCTTGATGAGCTTGCAGACGTGGTCGATCTCAGTCGCTCTCACTTCTCCCGCGCGTTCAAGGCGACGACGGGCGTCGGACCATATCGTTTCGTCAGCGACTGGCGCGTTCGCCGCGCGCAAGAGATGCTGCGCGCCGTTCCGGATCAATCGGTCGAATCCATTGCACAGGCGGTCGGCTTCGCGAGCGCCGGCGCATTTCGTCGTGTGTTTCAACAGTTTGCCGGCACGACGCCGAAACAATATCGCAGGCAGCAGCGCTGAAAATCGGCAATTAAATCTTCTCGTGGGGGCGGGATATATGAGCGACTTTGACAATGCATCGAACAGATTTCTGGGCTGGCTCGGTCGGCGCGGCGCTCGTGAACCGGCAGAGCAACAATATGCCAAGGGAAGCGGCGACTTGATCCAGGCGGTGCGGCGGCACCTGCTCGATGAAATTGCGACTTTCCTGGTCAGTCATCGCCTTGACGTGACATCGACCAATCTCGTCACCACGCATGGAATATTCTCCGGAGGCAATCCAGTCCTGGCCCGCAAAATTGCAAAGCGCCACGCGGCTGGCCTTGAGATCACGCAGGAGTGGCTGGATGAAGTGGCAGGGATCGATCAATCCGACAAGCAGCACAACGGCGTCGAGTTGCTGATCGGCCAGATGGAGAACAGCATCGAAATATTCTCCAGAAATACCAATGCGGCGCGCAGCGCCACCTCGGAATATTCCGTCGAGCTGGAGGGCCATGTCGCCGAACTCGCCGCCAGTTCGGAAACGGGGCAGATCATTTCGCACTTCGCGAAAATGGCTACCGCCATGTTGGAGCGGACCCGGCAACTCGAAAGCGATATGCACCGCAGCGAGGAGGAAGCGGAATCATTGCGCCGGAGCCTGGAAAAGGCCAAGCGGGAGGCGGAGGTCGATCATCTGACCGGCCTCCCTAACAGGCGTGCCTTTGAAGCCGTGTTGGAACGCGAATATCGCGAAGCGCGCGGCGCGATGGAACCGCTGGCCGTCGCATTTTGCGACATCGATCATTTCAAGCGCGTCAACGACACGCACGGCCACGACACCGGCGACCGCGTTATTCGGTTGATAGCGGAGACACTCGCCAGGATCAGTGACGACAAGTGCCATGTCGCGCGCCATGGTGGCGAGGAATTCGTCATGCTCTTCCGAGGACTGCCAGTATCCGAAGTGAAGAATCAGCTTGACGATGTGCGGGAAAGCATGGCCGACCGGCGCCTGATCAACCGGAAGACAGACCAGCCCGTCGGGCGGGTCACCTTTTCCGCCGGCATCGCCGACATATTCGATTATCCGGACCCGCGTGCTGCAATGAAAGCCGCTGACGAAGCCCTCTACGCCGCCAAGGAGGCTGGCAGGAACCAAATTCATGTAGCCCGGAATCTTTAATAGGCGCTTGCTATCAGGAAAGCGATGACCGCTTTTGAGACAAAAGATTTCATCTTAGACGGCAAAAACTGGTCGTTTCAGCTATCTCGTCAGGGGGCGTAGCGGAGGTGGATCAGGGGGTAGGGGCGGCCCTGGCCGTCCTGATCGGAGCGGCCGGTGCGGGCGAAGCGCATGGCTTCGTAGAAGCCGATCGCCTGCGCATTCTGTTCGTTGACGTCCGTGGTGAGCGTGGGGTGGAGCGACAGGGCGTGGTCGATCAGGCGGCGCCCGACCCCCTGGCCGCGCCATGCGGGGTCGATGAACAGCGCCTCCATATGCGTGCCGTCGATCAGCATGAAGCCGATGGCGTGATCGTCCGGGTCGGTGGCGAGCCAGGCGGGCGCGTGGGGGAGGAAGGCGGCGACCTCCGCCTCTATCGCGGTGCGGTCTGCCGGCGTCAGGAAATCATGGGTCGCGTCGACGGCCTTGCGCCAGATGTCGAGCAGGCGGGCGCCGTCGGCGGCGCGGGCGGGGCGGATGGAACTCATGGCGGGCATATAGGGATGTGGGGCTGATCGGCCAAATCGGCCGCCGTGGAAAATCGATGAATGGAGGCGGGCGCATGGCCCTTTCGGATTTCGAGCGGCTGGCGCATCTGCCGGAGGCGGCGCGCGAGCGGGTGCTGGCCGGGCTGGGCGCGGCGGCGGCCGATGCGCTGGCGCATGACTGGCGCTGGCTGGCCCGGCCGGAGCAACTGGCGCCCGAAGGGGACTGGCGCATCTGGCTGATGATGGCGGGGCGCGGGTTCGGCAAGACGCGGGCCGGGGCGGAGTGGGTGCGGTCGGTCGCGGAGAGCGATCCGGCGGCGCGCATCGCGCTGGTCGGCGCGACGCTGGGCGAGGCGCGGGCCGTGATGGTGGAGGGGGCGTCGGGCCTGTTGTCCATCGCGCCCTGGTGGAACCGGCCGGTCTTCGCGCCGGCGCTGCGCAAGCTGGTCTGGCCCAATGGCGCGATCGCCACGCTTTACGGCGCGGCGGAGGCGGAGGGGCTGCGCGGGCCGCAGTTCAGCCATGGCTGGGCCGACGAGATCGCCAAATGGGCGGGCGGCGAGGCGGTGTGGGACAATCTGATGATGGGGATGCGGCTGGGCGGCGCGCCGCGCGTGCTGGCGACGACGACGCCGCGGCCCGTCGCCCTGGTGCGGGGGCTGGTGGCGCGCAACGGCGGCGACGTGGTGGTGACGCGGGGGCGGACGGCGGACAATGTCGCGCATCTGGCGGAAGGGTTCCTGGCGGCGATGGAGCGGAGCTATGGCGGGACGCGGCTGGGGCGGCAGGAGCTGGAGGGCGAGCTGATCGAGGAAGTCGAGGGCGCGCTGTGGACCCGCGATCTGCTGGAGCGGTGCCGGGTGGCGCATGTGCGCGGCGGGCTGGCGCGGGTGGTGGTGGCGGTCGATCCGCCCGCCTCCGCGCATGGCGACGCCTGCGGGATCGTGGTGGTCGGGCTGGGGGCGGATCGGCGCGCCTATGTGATTGCCGATGCGACGGTGGAGGGCGCGACGCCGGAGGGCTGGGCGCGGGCGGTGGCGGCGGCGGCGCTGGTGCATGGCGCGGACCGGGTGGTGGCCGAGGCGAATAATGGCGGGGCGATGGTCGAGAGCGTGCTGCGCGCCGCCGAGGCCGGGCTGCCCGTGCGGCTGGTGCATGCGAGCCGGGGGAAGGTGGCGCGGGCCGAGCCGGTGGCGGCCCTCTATGAGGCCGGGCGGGTGGCGCATCGGGGCGGCTTTCCCACGCTGGAGGACCAGATGTGCGGGATGATGCTGGGCGGCGGCTATGAGGGGCCGGGGCGGTCGCCGGATCGGGCCGATGCCCTGGTATGGGGGTTGACCGAGTTGATGCTGGGGCGACGCGGGGATGCGCGGGTGCGGGGGATATAGG
>NZ_JAINEZ010000160.1:0-5369 GCF_019873065.1 Sphingobium sp. PNB | reverse complement strand
CGGCCGAGAACGTCCATAACCCACTACCCGCTTCACGCACACAATCTATCCCTAGTGGGTGTATGCGTCAACCGGATAGGCACGCAATAACGATCGTCACGAAAAGCAGAGGAAAGTTAGGCCAATCCCGGTTCAATCAAACCGGGATTGAGTCTAAGTTCGGTTCGAAAGGTACGGAGGCTAATTTATGATCGCTTCGGTTGTGATTGTCGGCGCCAACCTTGCAGGGGGACGCGCCGCCGAAGCGCTCCGGCTCAACGGCTATGAAGGACGGATCGTCCTGATCGGGGAGGAGCGGTGGCTGCCCTATGAGCGGCCGCCGCTCTCCAAGGAATGCCTGTGGGACAGGGACCAGCTTCCCGAGAATTTCTTCCTCCACGACCAGCAATGGTATGAAGACAATAAGATAGAGCTGGAGCTCGGCGTGCGCGCCGAAGCACTGGAGCTTTCCGGCCGAGGGGTTCGGCTGGCCTCCGGCAAGGAAATCCCGGCCGATCGCATCCTGCTCGCGACCGGCGGCAAGGCGCGCTTGTTGCCGCTCGATGGTGCGACCGCCGCCAATGTCCATCATTTGCGGACCAAGGATGACGCCGACCGGCTCGCGGCAGATCTCAAGCCGGGTGCGCGTATCGTCGTCATCGGCATGGGCGTGATCGGCGCTGAGGTCGCCGCGAGCGCGCGCAAGAGCGGCTGTGAGGTCACCGCGATCGAGCCGGCGCCGGTGCCGATGATCCGCACGCTCGGTGCGCATTTTGGCGCCTGGCTCGGCCGCGAGCACGACAAGCGCGGGGTGAAGGCGCGTTACGGCATCGGCGTGACCAGGCTGTATCTTGACGGCGGCCTGGTCCGCACCGTCGAGCTCGACGATGGCACGCGCATCGATTGCGACGCGGTGGTGGTCGGGATCGGCATCGTGCCCTCGACCGAGCTTGCCGCCAACGCCGGGCTAGCGATCGGCAACGGCATCGTCGTCGATCGCCAGGGGCGCACCAGCCATGAGGCGGTGTTCGCGGCGGGCGACGTCGCCGACCAGCCCAATTTCTTCGGCGGCCGGGTGCGGCTCGAAACCTATCAGAATGCCGCCGATCAGGGCATGGCCGCGGCGCAGGCGATGATCGGCCGCGAGGTCGATTATCTGAAGCCCTGCTGGTTCTGGTCCGACCAATATGACATCAACATCCAGGTCTCCGGCCGGATCGACGACAGCCTGCCGGTGGTGATGCGCGGCGAGCTCGACAGCAGCCAGTTCACCGCTTTCTTCCTCGACGGCAACGTCGTCGCCGGCGTGCTGACCGCAAATCGCGCGGTCGACATGGGCGTCGGCAAGAGGATGGTCGAGCGTCGGCTCGAGGTCGACCCGGGTCAGCTCGGCGACGCCTCGATTCCGCTCCGCGAGTTCTTGAAGCCCAAGGCGCGGGCGGCATAGGCCTGCGGTGAAACCCTCTCCCGTACGGAAGAGGGTGGGCGCCTTGGACGCCCCCTCAGATCAGCCTATCCCGCCGCCTGCCACGTACAGCGTCTGGCCGGTGATGTAGGACGCCTCGGGCGAGGCGAAAAAGCAGATCGCGGCGGCCAATTCTTCCGGCGCCGCGAAGCGCTTCATCAAGGTGTCGCGCAACGTCTGCTCGCCGACTTCGCCGAAACCCTTGATGTCGGCCTCGGTCGGCGGCTTGGGATTGCGCGGCGTGACCCGCTCGACATTGACTCCGCCGGGAGCGACGCAATTGACCCGGATCGGCCGGTCGTCGAGGTCGAACGACAGCGCCTGGGTAAGCGCCGACACTCCGCCTTTGGCCGCGGCATAGGGGACCCGGTTGATGCCGCGCGTTGCGACCGGGCCGATGTTTACGATCGCGCCGCTGTTCGCTTCGAGCATCAGCGGCAGCACGGCATGGCAGCACCACATTGTCGGCCATAAGGAGCGCTGGATCTCGGCCTCTCAGGCGCGCCGTATGAAGGATCTGGAGAAGGAGAATCTGCGGCTTGGCCGGGCGATATCCAACCTGACGCTGGATAAGCTCATTCTCCAGGAGGCCGCCCGGGGAAACTTCTGAGCCCCGCGCGGCGACGGCGCTGTATCGACCAGCTGTGGCGAGAGCTACCGGTGTCCGAACGACGGATTTGCCAGGTGCTCGGACAGCATCGGTCGACCCATCGCAAGGTAGCGCGCGGGGCGGACGACAAGCAGGCGCTGACCGAGGACATCATCGCTTTGGCCAAGCAATATGGTCGCTATGGCTATCGACGTGTCACCGCCCTGCTGCGCGACGCGGGGTGGACAGTGAACCGCAAGCGGGTCGAGCGGATCTGGCGACGCGAGGGGCTCAAGGTGCCGCAGCGGCAGCCGAAGCGCGGGCGGCTGTGGCTCAACGATGGCTCCTGTATCAGGCTCCGGCCGGAATATCCGGGCCATGTGTGGGCCTATGACTTCGTTCAGGGCCGCACTCACGACGGGCGCAAGTTCCGGATCCTGACCATTATCGATGGGGCCAGCCGGGAATGCCTGGCGCTCATCGTCGCCAGGAAGCTACGTCACGAGGACGTGCTGGCCGCGTTGGCCGAGTTGTTCGTCATGCGCGGGCCTCCGGCACACATCAGGTCCGCTAATGGTCCTGAATTTATCGCTACGGCCGTCCAGAAGTGGCTCGGCAAGATCGGCGTGAAGACGCTCTACATCGCGCCGGGATCACCTTGGGAGAATGGCTACAATGAGAGCTTCAACGGGTCGCTGCGCGACGAGCTGCTCAACGGCGAGATCTTCTATCCTCCGAGCGCTCCCAGCTGATATAACCTTCATGCGAGCCGGGAATCAGCGCCAACCACTCATCCCGGGCCTTGCGACGACTCCTCGTCCGCAGGGCGGCGCCATCATATCCAGCTACAACGTGGGTTTTACCATAGGCATACAGGATCGCCTTGCGCTCAAGATGCTGGGGACCGATCTTCTCACAGATCATCGCTCTTCTCCTCCCGTGCCGCGCAGGGGGCGCCGGTGGCGTGGTCGAGCAGTAGACGCACGATCAGGGGCATCAACTTCTGGCGCGTTGGTGCTGGCAGAGTCAGCCACTGCGGCGTCTGCGCGACCCCGGAATCGCGAGGGCTGTAAAACAGATCGAACTGAAATGTCATGGGCTTGCGCGGCATGGAAGCCTCCCCGATGTGAGTCGTGAGAGCCCGATGCTGCGCCCGAAAGCTGCGGAGCCGAAATAGGCCTCGCCGCCCGCAGCAACTTCAACAGGTAAGCTAGCGCACCAACATCGACATGGGGAGAAAACTCGGTCCGCGCCAGGGCGCAAACCCCACGATCGAATATCCACGCCGGAACCTCAAGACAGCGCTCCGAGATCGAGCCGCCCATACTGCAGCGGTAAATGTCCGAACTTGCTCGCTCGACCGTCCCATGAACGTGAACATGCCGGCCAGCCCATGGATGCCACTGGTAGACAATCTCGCGAACAACGGTCCTGTGGGCGTTCCGTTGTCGGTAATTACCCACTCCCTACCAGCTATCAGGCGGTGACGGCGCCCAGGATGGCATGGAATGGAGTGCATCCTGCGAGGCGCGCGGTGTCGATGGTGGTGCGCAAGGCGGCTTCGGCATCGGCGGCCCATTTAGCGCGATAACCGTTGGTGACCTTTCTCTGGATAACGCTGGGTCTGAGCGCACGCTCGCTGACATTGTTGGTGGCCTCGACCTTGCCCGCGAAATCGCAGAAGGTGAGTATCTGGTCGCGCGCGCGGCGGATTTGCCCGAGCAGTTCGCGCGCCAGCTGGCAATCGGTGGTGCTGGCGAGGATGGCATCGAGGTCGCGCATCAGCGCGCGCCTTCGGTTTTTCACCTTGGCGGCGGCGAGCGCGGCGATGTCGCGGGCAAGCCTGAAGGCGCGATCAAACCAGAACTGGACCCGCATCCCGATCAAATCGCTGCCATTCTCGGCGGCGAAGCGCGCCTTGCGATCGAGATGAGCAAGGCACGTCTGGTGACGCTGGCCATGCCCTTGCTGGGCAGAATAGCGATCCGATATCCATGCTTCGGGTTTATGTCCGGCCATCGTGCCGTGCACAACCTGGGCGGCGCGGCTGAACTCGGCGGTATGGACGACGGCCTTGCTCGAACAGAACACCCGCTGATACGCATTGCATCCCTCGATCCGCATGCCCGTCTCGTCGCAGGCGACGACTTCGGCGCCGCGCAAGGCCGCCAGGGCATCGTCGCGTCCGGCGGCAAAGACCGGCGCGGTGCGTTTGAACATGTTCATCAGCGCGCCCTGGCTGAGCTGCAGGCCGAACAGATCGGCGAAGACGCCTTGCAGCCGTTCATAGGAAAAGAGTTGGTTCGATTTGAGATAAAGCGCCAGCGCATGGATCCTGTGCCCGAACGGCGTGCCTTGCGCCGCTGCCGGCAAGGGCGCTGCCGTCGTCTTGCCGCATGTCGCGCAGCGGCATTTCATCCGCCGGTGGCGCCTGACCACAGGCTTGACCTCGGGCAGGTCGATCTCGTCATATTCCCCTATCACCGCGCCGGACGCATCCTCGGCAAACGGCAGGCCGCAGTGGTGACAATGCGCCGGACGATGGTCTTCGTGCGCATCGGGCGCTGCGGCCAGAACGCGGGCGTGCCCCTTATGGCCGGGCTTGGCTCCGCCGGGCCGCGAACCTTCCCGCTTCGCCTTCCTGTCCGTCGATGGCGGCTTCGAAGAGGTGCGCGACGTCTTGTCCGGGCGCTGCATCCCCAGCACCAGATCAATCAACTCAGGCTTCGTAAGCCCTTCGAGTTCCTCGCGATTCATGGACAGGATGAATCACAGACCGCCTGGTTTGGCAAGGGGGTGGGTAATTACCGTTGTCGTGTTGTACAACACCATCCGACCGCACAGCAGTCTCGGTTACCGGCCGCCGGCTCCGGAAGCGGCGATACCGCAATTGCCGCCTTCCGGTTCCGCTTCGCTCCACCTCCAGCCGACAATTGCGGCGGAAGTCACAATGCACTAACAACGTATGGCCCGCCCTGTTTGCAAGCAGGATTTTACGGTGTTCTGACAAGTCTGCGCCAACGTATACGGTCTCGTGGGGTTACTCACGGCCAAGATGGACATCCGCGCGTCAGGAGCCTCATAATCAACCCGGAATCGAAGTTCCATTGTTAGTGCCGGGCTTTCCAAACGCCGTTCGACTGTCAGGCCATCTTTACGATCCTTCCTGCAAACCTCTTTGGGCTACGCGTGGGCGACACGTTGCCGATCCGATTAAGCCGCTACAGGGTAGCTACGTTCGAAGCTTGTTTCCGTGCCTATCCGGTTAACGCAGACACCCACTACATGTGGGGTGCGCCCAGCCACCGGAATATAGCTCGGCGTAGGTCGGAGCTT
>NZ_JAINEZ010000159.1:0-5533 GCF_019873065.1 Sphingobium sp. PNB | reverse complement strand
ATGCGAAGGAGCGTGGCAAAATATGGCGGTTTTGCACTTATGTCCCGCGCTCCTTCGCATTATTACAACCTCGCGATAATATGCATTATGCCCAGCTGCGCATAAGGCGTACCAGCCATCGGCATAGCGGACCGATCGATCCCAGTCATGGCCATGGAGATCGCGCGCGCGCAGAATGGCACGATCGCGATCATCCCCCCGTCCCTCGGCGACTCGTCTTGCGGTGAAGGCGAAATTGCGGGCCTGTCGTTCCGCCTCGACCATGTGCGCCATCGCTTCCATCACCGGCCGCAGTGCCGTGACACGCTCGCGCATACGTGCCATGCGCTGATCGAGTGGGGAATCGTTCGCAAGGTCCGGGAAGCGGCGCCAGGCATCAGCGAGCGCCGCTGCTTGTACCGGGCTTCGACCATGGGCAATCCATGCGTCGGTGTCAGCGGGGTCAAACGGCTCTGACATCATCGGTCTCCTTCGATGCGAATCCCAGGAGACGTGGCGGCGATGGTCGGAGGGGACAGCGTACCGCTCCGACAGTTTCTCGATCACACCCACAACTGGCATACGCGCGCGCAAGCCCGCGCCCGAAATCGGAATGCACCGAGATCAACGCTTGCCGTTCGAACGAACTTTCCGTGAAAGGTATATAGAGGCGATAGGAATAGCCCGACTCCTGGACGCCGATCCTGACGCGGACGAAAAGAATGCGCATGATCGCCTTCGTTCAGGCGACGAGACGGGGAACAACGGGCTGCGATGTGGACAAGCGAAGCTCCCGCCGGATTCGTGCGGCGAAGCGGCCCGGGTCGACAAGTTCGCGGATTGACGCCCAACAATTACGGTCTCCAAGATGATCGTCGCGGCCCTGCACCTTGCGAAAGCACACTTCCCGATCGGGACCGGAGAGGCCGAGCGAGAGTTGCACCCAGACATCCTCGCCGTGCAGCGTCACTTCGCCTGACACGGCGGGACCACCCTTGTTGGACCGGATATCGAAACTGCCCTCGTCGAGCGCGAGGGCGTCGGCCAGGCGGCGCATGGCGGCGCGCCCCTCCGAATGAAACAGGCGCTTGGCGGGCTCGTCATGGGCAACGCCGCGATAGGCGAGCGTCTTCAGAACCGGCCGGTTCCGCAGCTCGGCGATCCGCGCGATGCAGTCGCGCCGCAGATCCGCGTCCGGTGCACGCGTTTCGCACACCGTCCCCAGATGGCGCGCAAGCAGAATAACCGCCGGATCACGTTCGAGATCGATGCCGGCGTTGCGGCAATCGGTGATGGCGGCGTGGATCGCATGCAGCGCCGTGCCGATCGTGATCAGCGCGCTGGGATCGAGAGCCTGACTGTAGCGGAAGGCGAGATCATAATTCATGAGAGTCTCCGGGTCTCGAGCGGTTCGGCCGCTCACACCTCCGTTCCCCCTCTCCTCACCTTCAGTCCGCTGATGCTGCGCCGTAGATGTCCGCTGCCCATTGCTCGGTCCACAGGGCCGTCATCTCGTCATGGTCGAGATCGCCGGTTTCGATGAGATCGCGTATCTCGCGGCGCGCCTGTGCGATCACCCGCTCCCAGGGGTCTGCCGGTTCGGGAGGTGGCGGCACCTCAGGTTGCACCGGCAACTGTCGCGAAGGCCGATCAAGGCGAGCATGCTGTCTGAGCAACCACTGCGTCATATGGTCCGCCACCAAGCGGTCGGTCTTGGCTTGACCACAACGTCGCGCGGCGATGCGCGCGCTGACCCCATAGGCCTGGCTGTCGATCGAGGCGATACGATGGGCGAAGGCGGTGAGATAGGGGATGGCGGCGCCCTTGACGCCGAAGAGATGCAGACGGGTCTGCCTTGGCAGCACCTGGTCGAGACGATCAACGACGGCGATCAGTCCATCCGCGCCATGGACAGGGCGCCGGCACATGCTGCCGACACCGACAAGCCCGGCGCGCTCGATCATATGCGCGAGCGCCACTGCACAGCGTTCATAATCACCGGGATGACGTCCCTGAATGACCGGCATGAAGGTCGCATCGATCCCGGCATTTTCAGCGCGCAGCCGGCATTCGATGTTGGCCCGGATGGTACGGGACATGCGGTCGAGCACCTCGTTGCGATCGCTGGCCACTTCCTGCTCGACGCAATAGTCGAGGCTTGCCCACCAGCGGAATGGATAGGCTGCGGCCAGGCCGACATAATCATCGACCGTCCAGGGATAGCGCCCATAGGTGACCATTGCGCTGAACCCCGCGCTGTCGAGGCTGAGGCTGCGAAGACCATGCGCATTCATGAGTGGCCGCGTCGTCCAGCCGGCCCATTCGCGCCAACCTCGCTTCGTCGACCAGCGCGACAGGGCATTGGCGGAAATCAGGACGGGCTGCTGAAGCTGTCGGGCGCGCCGCAGGAGCACCCCATCAGCAAGGTGCGGCAGTCCCACCATGACAGCGATCGAGCGTGACTTGCGGATAATTGTTCATGTTATGTTCCATTCAAGGGAGATTTTTAATGACCGAGCAGGCCGCCCGCTATTTTGAACCGTTCGATCTCGATGTGACGCTGCGCGATGCCGCGCTTGACGATCAAAACCGCCCCACCCGCCGCATGCTGGCCAATGCGGCGATCGGTATGCATGTCGAGGATGCCTATTATTCGGTGCGCGAACTGCGCGAGGCGATGTCCTGGGTCCATGAGGGTGAGACGGGCGGCAAGCGCAAGCTCGCGTCCATCCTGAGCAATCCGGCAGGCGACGATTTCCAGCGCTGCATCTATTTCTGCCTCGCTGGCCGCGGCATCGTCGAGATGCTCGACGATCTGATGTGGCTCGAAGAGCTGCTCGAAGCGCGCGGCCGCGTCGCGGGCAGCATCCACCGCCGGAAAATCAGGGCACGTCCGCTGGTCTCGCCTTATGTAGCTGACGAACCGGATGGCCCTGTCGTCGCCTCAACCGAGAACTTCAGGCAAGGCCGTTCCTGGTGGGCCGATCCCGGCCTCACTGCCTGACGGGACCGCGCGGTACGCCGCTCCAGCCTTGGAGATCACCGCTCACAAGCGAGGCGGTCGCCGCGCCGCCACCGAGCCGGCTCGATCCACTGGCCAGCGAACGCGCCAGCCTTGTTTCGCTGCGCGGCGGCAAAGGCTTCGGTATATTGCTTCGCACGCGCCGGATCGGTTTTCAGGAATTGGGGTTGGGGAATGGCGAGACCCGCGCGGATCAGCGTCTCTCCGAGATCGCGGCCTTTCACGGTCACAGTCGCCACCGGCCGACCATAGCTCGAGCGGTTGGTGAGCCGGATTTGGGCGTCGGCTTCGCCCAGAATCCGCGCGGCATGATCCTGAGCCGCCTTGCCACATTCCCAGCACGACCGCGCCCGTTCACAGAGCTGACGGCGCTCGAACGCATCGACACCAAGGAGACGGAAATCGGCTGCAATCGTGTCGCCATCGAGCGCGCGAGCGGATGCGGTAAACCCCGGCTCATTGACGGGAGCACCCCGGACGTCGCATGCGGAGACAAGGAATAGGAAACACAGAAAACGATACATTCGATGTCTATGACAAAGGGCGCTGATCTTTTCCATTGCGTCGAACACGAAGTTCAGTCCCCAGGAAACCAGTCGAACGTCAAGGTGCGCGCGCCGGCCCGGCTTTCGAGTTCAAGGACGTCGGCAATGGTCCAGATCTTGCGGGATTCGCGCGCCAGGTCCGCGTAACCACCGTAGGTGCAGCCGCCATGCACGATGAACTGGGCGTGGATGTTCTGGGTCGCCGCTTCGGAGAGAAAGAAGCCCGCAACGCCCTTGATATATTGTGGCGGGAGAACGCCCAGCATAGCGTCGTAGAAACGCTGCGTGATCCGGCTGAGAGGAAATGACGCCAATGTTTCGGCGCGCGTGCGTTCGAAATAGGCTTTGGTGGACTCGACAACAGCGTCGGGATGGCGATCGCGGTGACGCGCGAGCAGCGCGGCTGCGTCCTCCCTGCTGTGTGCGTAGTCGAGGGGGAATTTCGAAGACCGCGCGGTAATGTAAAAGTTAGTGTCCATGGCGGATCCTTCCAGCTTGGAGAACACCGTCATTCATCCCCCTTCCCTCTTGCCATGGGTCGCGAGCGGCGGGATCATGGGCCTGGCTGCGTTGCAGCGGCGGTCAGCATGCGGATGGGCTTTGCTCCGGAAGACATGAATGGAGAGGGCTTCAGGCGACCATCTCGAGGACGATCAGGCCCGACGACGCAGGGTCGGTAGAGATGCGGAAAGGCTGCAGCGGATCGGTAGTGCGCAGGATGCTTACCTTATACCAACCAGCGTTGAAGCTGACTCACGTTGGGGATTCCCAAAGCGGCGAAAGTCTGAATCTATGGCGGCCTATTGGAGGGCAAGGCCATGGGCGCAGCGATCGGATTGCGGGACGACTTTGACGGGGCAGCGCTGAGGCGGCTGGCGCGGAGCACGAGAAGCGCGAACCAGGCTCGTCGGCTGTTGGCTTTGGCCGAGATTTGCGACGGCGGCAGTCGCACCGCAGCGGCGCGGATCGGCGGTGTTGGCTTGCAGATTGTTCGCGACTGGGTGGTGCGGTTCAACGCCCGCGGTCCCGATGGCCTGCTGGATGGCAAGGCTCCCGGCAAGCGTTCCGTGCTCGACGATGCGCAGCGCCGGGCGCTGGTGGAGATCGTCGAGAGCGGCCCGATCCCGGCGATCCACGGGGTTGTTCGTTGGCGGCTGATCGACCTGGTCCAGTGGCTCCATGAGGAATTTGCGGTCTCGCTCGACGAGACGACCGTGGGGCGCGAGCTAAAGAGGCTGGGCTATGTCAAACTCACGGCTCGTCCCCGCCACCATGCCCAGAACGAATATGCGATGGAGGACTTCAAAAAGGGGGCTTTGCCGCCGAGCTGGCAAAGGTCGGAGCGACCCTCCCGAAGGGCACGCCGATAGAAATATGGTTCCAGGACGAGGCCCGCGTCGGCCAGAAGAACAAGATCACCCGGCGCTGGGCCAGACGCGGCACACGGCCATCGGCACCCAAGGATCAGCGGACAAAATCGGCCTACATCTTCGGTGCGATCTGCCCGGAACTCGGCAAGGGGGCCGGTCTGGTCCTGCCCTTCTGCAATACCGAAACCATGTCGCTGCATCTGGCCGAGATATCGCTCGCCATCGCACCGGGCGCGCACGCGGTCGTGCTGATGGATCAGGCCGGTTGGCACATGACCGGCAAGCTCGATGTGCCGGGCAATATCAGCATGATAGCGCTGCCGGCCAAATGCCCCGAGCTCAACCCAGTCGAAAACGTCTGGCAGTTCATGCGCGACAACTGGCTCTCCAACCGGGTCTTCACTTCCCACGAAAACATCATCGACCACTGCTGCGAAGCATGGAACAAGCTCATAAATCAGCCTTGGCGCATCATGACCATCGGTCGCCGCCAATGGGCGCGTGGGTTATGATCAATGCAGGTTGGTATTACGAGACCTGTGCGCGGGTGGGCGTAGCACTCTAAAATCTTATGGATATTCGACGAGCGTTCGATCCGGCCTATGCTTTGCAGGCGG
>NZ_JAINEZ010000158.1:0-5548 GCF_019873065.1 Sphingobium sp. PNB | reverse complement strand
TCTCGACACCCAATTTCCTACAGTAAGCCAATAGCTTATACCACTCCCGCCAACCCCTCATGACCTGCCAGGTGAATAAGAGAGGCTAGAAGGACGAATGCAAGATGGGTGATCAACCCCTGCCGCCTCGCCTGGTCAGGAGAAATCCGTGGATCGCGGCTAATGAACGCTCGCCTTCGCGGGCGAGCCGGTGTGATCGCGTCCGCGGTCATGCCGACCCAACCAAGTGCGCGGCTAGGCGAGACTGATCGATCCACGGCAGCCAACCCACCGAAGCACCTGCGTTTTTCGAGGAAAGCCAGTCGAAGATCTGACCGCCGACAATGCCCGCTGCGGACAGATGCTTGCGGCGTGCCGGCTCACTGATCGCGTCGGCGGCATGCATGAGCAAAATCTGATGCTCAAAATAAAGTTGATTGAGATCCATGTGTCACTCCCTTGGTAAGCGGGAGCGCGATGGTCTCTCAGTCAAGAGCGCCTACGTTGCTATGCACTTGATGACTTCCATATAGGCTTAATCGACGATCATACAACATTGCCGTCTCACCAAAAATTCGAGAGAAATATCCTTACGGGAAATGCCCGGTATTCCACCTGCAACCCGATATTTCTGCTCATGGCTTGTAATAGTGTCACGCGTTCCAAGGGATCGCTGATCGGCACCGACATATTGCGTCCAGCTTGTCTTTGGCTGCCGCAGGGCGCATATCAGGTTCATCGGCGGTCCGCGTTCAGGTCTGCCAGTTCGCAATTTGGTAGCGCTGGCTTCCGCTTGTGAAAGCGACATTCCGTCGCGGACCAGCGCCAGGAAAGTCGGACCCAAATCATGACTGCCAAGGACCTGAAATTCGCGCACGAAGCCCGCGAAGGGATCGCGCGCGGTGTCGATATCCTCGCCAATGCCGTCCGCGTGACGCTGGGGCCCAAGGGACGCAACGTCCTCATTGGCAGGAGCTTTGGGGCGCCCCGTATCACCAAGGACGGGGTCACGGTCGCAAAGGAAATGGAATTCAAGGACAAGTTCGAGAATATGGGCGCGCAGATGATCCGTGCCGTGGCGTCCAGAGCGCATGACCATGCCGGAGACGGCACCACGACGGCGACCGTCCTTGCGCAGGCGATCGTTCGGGAGGGGATGAAGTCGGTATCGGCGGGCATCGATCCGATGGACCTTAAACGCGGCATCGACCTGGCCGTCGCCGCGGTCGTCGCCGAACTCAAGGCGCGGTCCAAGCCGGTATCGAACAATCAGGAAATAGCCCAGGTCGGCATCGTTTCGGCCAATGGCGACGAGGTGGTGGGCAACCGGATCGCCGAGGCGATGGAGAAGGTCGGCAAGGACGGCGTCATCACCATCGAGGAGGGAGCGAGCGTCGAGTTCGAACTGGACGTGGTCGAGGGCATGCAGTTCGATCGAGGCTATCTGTCGCCCTATTTCGTCACCGACAGCGAGAAGATGACCGTGGAGCTGGCGGACCCGGTCATCCTGATCCATGAGAAGAAAATGGGCAATGTGCAGGCCATGCTACCCTTATTGGAAGCGGTCGCCAAGGCGCACCGCTCGCTGCTCATCATCGCCGAGGATATCGAGGGGGATGCGCTGACGACGCTGGTCGTCAACAAGCTGCGCGGCGGGCTGAAGGTCGCCGCGGTCAAGGCGCCGGGATTTGGCGATCGCCGCAAGGCGATGCTGGAGGATATCGCCATATTGACGGCAAGCGACGTGGTGACGGAGGATCTTGGCCTCAAATTGGAGGATGTCACGCTGGACAGGCTGGGCACCGCCAAGCGCGTGACGATCACGAAGGACAACAGCACGATCGTCGACGGCGCCGGCAGCGCGGAAGCCATCAAGGCGCGCGTCGCCGCGCTCCAGGCACAGATCGAGACCAGCAGCAGCGACTATGATCGCGAGAAGCTCCAGGAACGTCTTGCAAAACTCGCCGGCGGCGTCGCCGTCATCAAGGTCGGCGGATCTTCGGAGCTGGAGGTTAAGGAACGGAAGGATCGGGTGGAAGACGCTCTGCATGCGACCCGGGCCGCAGTGGAGGAAGGCATTTTACCCGGCGGCGGCACCGCCCTACTTTATGCTTCGAAGGCATTGGACGGCCTTGACCCCGTCAAGGACGACCAGCGGCGGGGCATCGACATCCTCCGCCGAGCGCTTCAGGCACCGCTCCGCCAAATCGCGGAGAATGCGGGATATGATGGTGGCGTGGTTGTCGGTCGTTTGTTGGACGAGCGGGACGAAAATCTGGGGTTCAACGCGCAGAGCGAGCAATATGAAAACCTTTTCCAGTCCGGCGTCATCGATCCTACCAAGGTTGTCCGCACGGCCTTGCAGGATGCGGCCTCTATCGCCGGGTTGCTGATTACGACCGAAGCGGCGGTTGCAGAGTGGGTCGCCGACAGCGACGGCCCGCAGATCAGAGCTTCCGGCGGAGGATTTTGAGGGACCTCTCAAGCCCATCGCTCACCGTTCACCATGGCTGACGAATTAATGCGTATGCTCGGGCGTTTCGTGTTACAATCCCTCATCACCCCGATCATGCCGCAGGCATGTTGTGACAGAGAGACCGTCGTGCTCCCGCCTGCAACCGGGAGCAACTTATGCCTGACGATCTGATCCGAATCCGCCCTGCCGGTGCGAAGCCGTCATGACCATTCGCTCGACGCGGAGACCTGTGACATTTTCGGCCCCTTTCCGCCTGTCGGGTTTCGAGGAGCTTTTGTCTGCGGGCACCTATGTAGTCGAAACGGACGAAGAAGCTCTGGAAGGTCAAGCCCATGCAGGCTTCCGTCGGATTGCGACGACCATATGTATCCGAACAGGCGCGACCATCGAACATCACCAGATCGATCCTCGGGAACTAGAGGCTGCATTGCAGCGAGATCGGGACACGGCCCGAGACGAGTCCAGTCGAACTGAACAGCCAGCTGAGCCGTCCGGACGCTCCGATGGTCCCCCGCCAACAGATTGGCGCTGGGTGCCTTTGTGGGTCCGTAACACGCCCTCCCACCGCCGTCGCTAGACCAGCCATGCTCAGATCCGATGGAAATTCCCGGGTGCGCGGAACCCGTGCAAGCCAGGCGTTCAATTCGCGGGCTTGCGTGACAGGATGGATCGCTGCCCGCTTAGCCTTTACCCTGTCATTTCCGGCGGCGGGCGCCTGCGCCGGAATGGCCAGCAGTGCGAGGGGCAACAAGGCCGCGGTCGCCCCCAGCTTGAATGTAATGGAAGTTTCCATTACATGGCGAATGGAAAGGACCACCCGGATGAACGCGCTCACCGTCACCGCCAGAGGGCAGATCACGCTCAAGAAGGATTTGCTCCAGCATCTGGGCATCCATCCCGGCGACAAGCTCAGCATCGACAAGATGCCGGGAGGCGAAATCCGAATCCGGGCCGAGCGACCTTCGGGAAGCATTGCCGATTTCTGCGGATCGCTGAAGCGGGAAGGGCAGCGGTCTCTTTCGATCGAAGAAATGAACGAGATCATCGGCAAAGGCTGGGCCGGAGAGCTGTGAAGGTCACGGCGGACACCAACATTCTGGTTCGCGCGGCCACCCAGGATGATGCGAAACAAGGACCAATTGCCCGTAAGCTCGTGTCGAGCGCGGAACTGCTCGCTGTGCCGCTGTCCGCGCTTTGCGAGTTCTGCTGGGTTCTCAAGGTCGGCTACAAATTGAGCTCTGCCGAGATCGCGAATTCTGTCCGGCTGCTGCTGAACGCCGGCAACGTCGTCATGGATCGCGGAGCGGCAGAAGCTGGCCTGGCTCTGCTCGATGCTGGAGGCGACTTTGCCGATGGCGTCATCGCCCATGATGGCCAGTGGTTGGGCGCCGATGTCTTCATGAGCTTTGACAAAAAGGCCGTAAAGCTGCTGCAGGCCACAGGGCATAACGCCGCCCATCCCGACTGAGCGGGATATGCGCCCAGCCAATTGAGTGGAGTTCAAGGAAAAGGGCGCGCTCATCATCGGTCGGCCCGTTGTTCGGTGGCGCCGGGCACATCATCAGCCGCGCTGGCGGCAACCGGACCATTGGCGAGCGCGTCGAAGAAGCCACCTTCCTCTCCCGCGCCGGTCATGAACTGCTCCGGGCGGATGTCGCCATTCAATAGCCTCACTGCCTGATAGGCCATGGCCGAGAGATTGGGATATGCCTCCACCCCGCTGGCGATCACCATCCGCTGCTGGCTTTCGCGCTTGATGACCATGATGGTCGGAGTCACCTCGACGCCGAAGCGTTGACCAAGCTCAGGATGCGCATCGAGATCCTGGCGGATCACCTGCCAGCCAAATTCTTCCTGGAACCGCTGGGCGATCGGCCATTGTACGCGGCAATAGCCGCAGCTCGTCCGGCTGAACATGACAAGCGCATAGCCGCGGGCATTGGCGCGTAGATAGGCCCGGCGGGCGGCTTCCTTTTCCGCACCCAGCGCCGCGCGCGCGTCGCCGACCATGGGATTGGCGGACCTAGAATTGAGTTCCGGGTGGGTCAGCATCGCGATCTGCGTGACGCCGGCGAAGGCGCGGGCCTTGCGGCGCGCAAAATCCTGTAGCCGCCAGAAGTCTGAGACCGCCTCGACGCTCAGCACCGTCGCGGCATAATCGCGTTGGGCCTCGATCAGCTTGCGGATGCGGGGCGGCGACCATTTGGCGAGCTGTGCCATCGCCGGAATGGTCGGCTTCTCGACAGCCTCCTCCTGTTCGGCCTCTGCCGGCGCGGGCGGCGCTACATACCACCAATAGCCCTGGCGAACTTTGGTGGGCGTGGTCGGCGAGGTTTCGCATAGGCCGGCTGTCGGGCTGACCAAAGCTACGGCGACGATCAGCGATGGGAGGGCGCGGCGGATCACAGCACGCGCTCCATGCGCGTGAGCGCCGAGATGGGCACCAGACCGAAATAGCGGCTGTCGAACCCGTCCTTGTAGGAGGAGCCGATATAGGCTTGGCCTTCGGGCACGGAGCCGTTCTTCCAGCGGAAATAGTCCAGCCTTTGCCCTGCGTGGCCATAAGGCTTGCTGACGCCGATCAGGCTTCCGTTGCAGAAGAAGGCGGCTTCGAGATGCTTGGGGAAACGGTCGCTATGCATCGTGTAGGAGGCGAGGTAATCGCCCGGCATACAGAGCGCATATTTGGTGACGGTGATCGGCAGAGGCCCTGCGAGCGGATGGCGAAGCTCGAACATAACGAGATCATGCCGTTCGACCGTGCCGCCGACCTTTCGCACCGCCCAGGCGTCGATCGAGGGGCTTCTGACCCAGATGAGCTGGGACAGCGCCCACCAGACGAACAGCGCGATGGCGCTCACGATCAGGATCGCCTTGGTGAGCCGGCTTTGGGCGAAAGGCTGATCGGGGTCGGTCGACTGCAGGGCCGCGGCCGCGTGGCGCGGAAGATCGCGAACGCAGGGCCAGACGAACTTACCGGCGTTCCAGGCGAGTCTCAGCATCGCGGACCTCCAATGAAAGAACGCAAGAGGAAATTTCGCAAGGCTGTTGGTCGATAATCCTCACGGTTTGCTCCTTCGCGGTCCGCCGGCG
>NZ_JAINEZ010000157.1:0-5635 GCF_019873065.1 Sphingobium sp. PNB | reverse complement strand
TTCGCGCCAGCCTCCTGCTCCTTCAGCACGCCGATGATCTGCTCTTCTGTGAACCTTGCTCGCTTCATTCGTCCGTCCTTCCATCAGGTCAGACTCTAATCAAGCTTGGAGGAAAATCCGGGGGTCAGGTCAAACAGATTGGAACTGGAGAGGTAAAGGGCCTTTTCCGCCTGAATGCCACAGAAATTAAAGATGACGTCCTCAGCAATGTTAAGAGCCTTGATGGCGATGCTCTAGTGGCGCGTATCGACGAAGCCATGGAACGGGGAACATGGGGCGATGCCAAGGAGGTGTGGGAATACATCAAATCCCGCCGCAGACTTTTGCCACCGGAGCTGAAGGACGAAGACAAAGAGACGCTGCAAAAATTCCTCGAAGATTCGTGGAACAACGGCATCTTCGTACTCAGCAGAGGCGCGCTTGAAGATTATCTTCCTGCAGGGTTTAAAGGCAAGGATCTCGAAAAGCTGATTACTTTCGTAGAGTCTAAGGATTTTTGGGACAATCTGCCCCGCGACGGTCGCGGAGAGATAGAAGCTATCGCGAGAACGTTGTTGCAAATTCCACCTCAGGAGGCGTCTGCGGACGTTATCGGGGAGGCGGCAGAGTAAACCATCTTAGGGCTGTATGCAAATTCGGAAATCGCTGAGCACGGCACCGTTTCGACCAGCCAGCCGGGTCTCCCACTCCAAGATTTCCGACTTCACATCGACTCTGGTGGCTTGATCCCAAAACCGGGCCTCCGCTTGCCAAAGGATGCGATCCAATCTCACGCCCCTCAAAGACTGGCGATCGGGCGAAGGTTGCACGAAAATATCCATTTCGCGCGTTAGGCGAGAAGTGTCTGGCGGAATATTTTTGAGTGGATCGGTTCTCAACCGAGAAGTGTATCGAAAATTAATGCATATCGCATCGTCAGCCGCCAGCGAACTCGGTGTGGCCAAGTGAGGAGATCTCGCATATTCGGCTATTATGGTGGAATTATCTTCATTCCACAGTTTAAATGATTGAATGAAATAGTTCGAAAATTGATCTGGTATGCTTCTAGTGAGATGTGAACATGCTTTCTGAATTTTTGGAACAGTGATTCTTGATGAAGCCTCTGGAAGAAAAATACGATGGGTTTTCATCCCATTGGGTGATTGCATGTCGACTGCCACGGAAATTACGGTTCCACTTCCGAACTCCTTTGCAGCGTCAACCATTTGTTTGTTGCGCTCAGGGGAGAACATAACCTCTTCGAGCTGTGCGAGAGCAGTCCGCGATGCTAGCGCATCCAGTAGGTGAGCGTCGAGCCGGAATTCCCCACTTTTGTCGGGATGCCAGAAGACGCGACCCTTTGAGTGGTGATGGAGTTTGCCCCGAAGGTCGACCAGATATCCAATTATCTCTTCATCAGACATTTTGAGCTTCGCTGCAATCCCGGTGTAAGTCACATCATCTGGAGAGAGCGCGGATTCCCTAAGATTAGCCAGTCCATCCCTTACTGCCTGAGAGCAAAGGAGCGCCTTCTTTACTTTTTTTGGATCCGACAGTCCGCCGCAAAATTGCGTCTCAAAATAAAAGAATGAGTTATAAAACGCTTCAAAGTACCTTTTCTGACGTACGTAATCGTGACCTTTTCTCAAAAAACTTAGAGGAATTTCAAGTTCTCTGATATCATCGACCGTCGCAGCCGCGTAGGCAATATATTCGTATTCCAAATGAAGGGGCTCGAGAGGTGGAACATCGGTCTGCGAAATGGAATAGAGCTGGATCGTCGCCTCTTCCTCCTCTGTTTCTGGAATCCACTCGATTCTTTGTTTGTCAAAATTTACATTCATCAGCGCAAACAGACTGATCGCTCCCTGAATTAGGCGCAGGTCATGTTCCAACTGGGAAAGCGACGGATAGTTGCCCGTGCTTAGGGCGCGCGCCTCGCCGCTGCCGGACCACCCGGGGAGTGTGTCCTGTTCGTCGATACGTTTACTGGCCGAGACTTCCGTGACGGCACCATCAACAGTGAGCCACTCAACCTTGTACGGTCCAAGTCGGATAGGCCAACTGTCCGATATCCCTAAATCTCCAGACACTGGATAGATGAATTTTACAAGCATGCGCCCCCCCTGTTAGCGTCGAATATGCCGTATAATAAGGTATGTACGCCCACATTGCGGACGTTCCGAACGTAGCCTGAGCCCCTCCAAACTTGCCGTTCGTTGATCGGATCACCGCAGCTAAAAGTTTGCCCATCCTGCGCTTTCGGCTTCGCGTCAAATGTTAGGTCGCCAACAATGCCGACAGCCTAAGATTGGTAACTTTCAATTCAGGAGCCAGATCAGCCAGTTTGTCCAAAAATCCAACAATCTCTCTGGCTTGGTCGGGCTTTAACTGTCGGTACACAATGTTTCGGAAATGCTGCTCAAATTTGGCTGCGCGATCCTCGTTAGAACTGATCATAGCAGAAGCCGCTAAACACCACTCACCCAAGAGTCGCCCAGACCAATTTCCTGCAATCCCGGCATCAAGACCAGCTTTGAGCACCGCTTCAGCCAAGCGGTCATATTTCCAGCGCGCTGCCGCCATCAAGCCAAGCCGAACAAGACCAGCGAGTTCCTCGCCTTTCGCAGCTTGCAAAAATTCAATGAAGTGATCTGAAATGGCATCAACGTCATCAGGCATTTCGAATGCGAGCAGCGAGTTGAAAAAGGCGTTCTTGGCCGCAACTGAGTCATCACCAGCTAGCAATTTGCATAGAAAATCCGTCGGAAAGCTGTTGGTGACCCAACTGGGTGAAAACTCGTCTAGCGGTCCCGACGAGAGCTCCATAAGGTCAGGGACAGATTCGTTGTCCAAAGTGAGAAGCGATGCCCATTGCTCCGGCCTGGCATCGGCAGAGACGGATCGGGCCAATCCTTTGAACCGAGCCTTCAGCATCCCCGCCATTGGTTGTGGATTCAACCATTCGCGGAACCACCAACGGCTTTCGCTTAGCTCGAGCAAGCCCGCCAGGCCGAAACTGTTCCCAACCCACTGGCTGACGGCTTGAAAGAACTCGGGGCGTTTGATGTCCAGCTCACTCAATGCACGAACGGCCCAGCCCGCATGGCAAAAGAGCGCCGCCCGTCTGACGGGCAACGGGCGATCCCGCAAAACGCCAAGGGTGTCAGCGTGACCGATCACAGCCATCG
The DNA here is from genome assembly GCF_019873065.1 of Sphingobium sp. PNB. Classification (NCBI taxonomy): domain Bacteria; kingdom Pseudomonadati; phylum Pseudomonadota; class Alphaproteobacteria; order Sphingomonadales; family Sphingobiaceae; genus Sphingobium; species Sphingobium sp. PNB. The sequence continues at coordinate 2,465 of NZ_JAINEZ010000157.1, read as the reverse complement.
ACACGGCAGCAAAGTCGTGGGCAATTTCGTGTAATTTTCCTTCCACACCAAACAATTTCTGAAGCAATTCTGTTCCAGCGACTGCGCAGTCTGCGTTTTGCGCTCTGCCACACGAAATCTGAAAGCCAGCCAAAGCGGAGAACGGATCGCCAGCTTGACCTAGATCGGCGATAAGCGTTGCTGCTTCTGCATCATTCAAACTGTCGACTAACGCACAAAACTTGAAATCGGGGGAAATTGCCAGCGGAGCAAGAATTCGGGCTGCAGCAACCGCTTGATCGCCACTCCTGTCGCGAGTGCAGTGATTCAGCAATTCGTCGATTGGCAGGTCTTCTGAAGGGTCAAATATCACAGAATAATGAGCTTCGTCGGCTACGACCAAATCATCAAATGAAAGCTCCTCTTTGGCCGTTAGCGCTCGTATCCATGCTTCGGGCGATTTGGCGAGCTCCTCGAAAAGATCGCTTATCTGGTCGGAGTTCAAGGGGCCTGCATCGCAGCACGCTGCCCAGAAAACTGATCTCGAAACAGGAAGTGTCCGCGTCCGGAAAATTCGGTTCAGCGTTGAGCGGCCCTGTTCAACACCCGGATTGAGCAATCCGGCAAAATCGAAGCGCAGGGTTTGGCTATTGCGGGAGATTGTGATGTCTCCATTCTCATGGATCGTTGCAGATTCCGCGATGACCAGACCATTCTTTTCAGAAAGTTTGCTGGGTTCGCCAGACGAGACGCTGGCTAGAAATTGCATCATTTCATCGTGATCAACATCGCTGCCACCAAGCGAGTGGGTTGGCGGTTCAGGTTCAAGTGCTTCGAGAACAGCTTGGTTTTTGAGCAGCAACGCTCTTACGTTGCTAGGCATGTGCCGGAACAGCCAACGGCGTACGTCGGCTGCAGGGACTTCAATTTCGTCTGTTACAACTGATCCAGCACCGATTATGGCTTTGGATAGGGCTGCCAGCACCATCGGCTTGATGGCTCGGTCTCTTCCTTCAAATTGTGGAGCAACGCGCGACTGATGCCAATCAAAATAATCCTCTAGTCGCTCTTCGGGTACTTCGATAGGTTGAGCGAGCGTCGCATGCAGCGCAGCTCGAGCGTTAGAAGCCCAATTACGGAGGTCGAGCTCTCCATCATCGCCGACATAACCAACAATATCCGGCATTGCCTTCAACAACCAAGTTGCCGCCGGTCGAGCCTTATTTAGGGGGAGTGTTGCCCAACAGCGCTTGATGGCGATTGTCATACATGCTGCAACATTTCCCAGCCAGTATTGCTCATCTGGCAAAATGACAGCCTTCCGGATAAGCGGGAGATGGATGGAGGCTAGGATTGCACGCAAATCACGGCCCGGCCCGCCGCTCCAATCGCCCTGGCCAGCCGCTTGGACTATCTCGTCAATTTCTACAGGAACGAGAGCCACACCGGCCTCACGCAGGGTGCGACGTGCAACCTGCCGCTGGTTGGCGGCTATTGCACCACTTGCGAGCAACTGATCGATCACATCGATTACGTTCAAGATCGGCCTAGAGATGCCATTTCTGTCGGTCAGCTGACCGGTCCGATTGATCATGCCGTCACCCGACACGAGTGCGTCAAACCCGGAAGCATCAGATAGAAGAGCCATGAGTGTTCCGGGTTCAGCTTCACTGTCTTCTTCGGCTTCATCCGATGCATTTCGCCGAAAGCTTCCGTGTTGTGCCCTTCCTTGCGCTACCGCTGCAGCAAGGGTTTCACGCACCTTGTCGATGGCCTGCAACGGCTTCTGCGCTCGGACAAATTGCGATATCTCTTGCTCGACCAGTTTTTGGGCGTTTGCGCTGATGCTCAGCGTGACATCAATCGCAAGAAGCCTATCAAGCACATTGGCATGATCAAGCGCGTTTAAGGTTAGCCCGTCGAGAAAAAGCAGACGAGATAGATCAAGGTTAACTTCGTCAGGCCAAGGTTGGCCGTACGAGGCGATTGAAGAGGTAGCGGCTCCTGCTTCAGCTTCGTCTAGCTCACCGACACTTTCAAGCGCCCTTATGAGGCCGTAGGGTGAGGCCAACCACGTCAGATCCGCACTGCAATCTATGGTCTGTTCGCCGAGGCTTCCTGGCTTGCTGATCGGGTAGCTATGAACATAGATGCCATCATTGGCCTTCGCCCATGAAAGCTCCGGAAGCTCATCGTCGTCGGAAGAGTGCAGCGCGACGACGTTGATTGCTCCGCTGTCGATTACGGTCTTAACTCGTTGCGCTTGCTCAAAGCGCGACCTTTGGCCCCGTTGCGAACGAATGTAATCGCTGAACAGATGTGGCATTGTCCCTGCCGCAAGGGTCGCTTTTGGGAAGAATTGAAGCGCAGATTCGAGCAACCCGGCCATCTCCAAGGTAAGTTGCGCGGCGACTGACAGGATGCGAGCGTAGCGACAATCAAGATGAGAATCGGTTGTTGGGGTGTCGGTGAAGGGCGGAGGGCGT
>NZ_JAINEZ010000156.1:0-5909 GCF_019873065.1 Sphingobium sp. PNB | reverse complement strand
TACGACAAAACCAAAGAGTCCTACCTCGGCTTCGTCAATCTCGTCTCAGCCCTGCAATGGATACCCTTTGTCCACGAAACCTAGGTCGGACGCCACGAACGATGAATTCATGCTGGTCAATAAGGTAAGATATGCGATAAGGTCCGGCGTGAGGGTTGTTCCCTCCCAATAGAGCCACTGATCGCATGATGCTCTTTCGTGAACATCGGCTGGCACTAACGCGCGCGCCGCCAAACGTGTTCTCACAATGTAGTTCAAGATTGCGCCGACTTCCCATAAGACGAAGCCGTTGTCGTCGATAGCCGGAACTCTACCATTCGGATTGATCGTCTTCCTGTATTCGGAACCGAGCGGTCTGACCTCGTTACGCCGATCCAAGTCGATCGTTTCGAACGGCTCGCCGATTTCCTGAAGAGTTATTGAGATCTTGGTGGCTTGCCGCGCACCGCGGAGGTCGTCGTTATCCGGCAATATAGTATAGAATTTTAGCATTGTTGCGTCCCTCCACTCTTCAATCTAGCTTCTCTTTGTTCAGAACTCGTAGGCTCCCCTTCATCAACTTTTACTTTTTTGCTCCGGGTTTTCCGTGGAATTTTTTTAGCCATGCGGGTCCGAAACGCGCCTGCGGCCGAATCATAAAAGTTTTCTTTTATTTCGAAATGGCGCGGGTCGAGCGCATCCGGTAATTCTTGTATCCCCCAGCGAGGCAACCACTTCACCACTGGGCTGTCCGCTTCCGCGAGGAAGAGGACGGCATTCGCTATTGGACGCCACTCTTCAGGAATTTTGTCGGGATGGTATCGGTCGAGTACCTCGAGTATTTTGTCGAGCTCTCCGGTTAGGATCCGATGAAACTCCTTTAGCCGCTCGGGGCTCGTAACATGGCGGAGCTCCTGACGTTCTTCCGTCGTCGTCGGTGAATATTCCGAGAGATAGCCACTGAGCTTACTTGATAGCTCAGAGAGATACTCGGCTTGTGATGACGGCACTTCTTGCTCCTCCGTTCGTTAGGTCGTCCATAGCCTTTGGCAATGGCGGTATGCGAGTCCTACCTTCGTTATACGTAACATGCAAGCGTGATGTGTAACATGCAACCGGATGCGACGCCTCCAAAATCTTAACGGCCCGGACAGCCTTGAGCTGGCGGCGGTGGTCGGCATTGACCCGGCGTCGGAGGGGCTGGCGATAGCTCTCGCGCCGAGTTGCCACTAGCCATGAGGGGCTGGACGGACTCAAGGCCATGCCGGTCTATCCGGAGGTCGGCGTGGTGTTAGACGCCACCTCGGCCTATGCTCACAAAAAGCATGATTCGGTGCTGCGCGCCGACGGCAAGCAGATTGTCGACCTCACTCCCGCGGCGCTCGGGCCGTTCACTGCTCCGCCGGTCAATTTTGACGCCAATCTCGACCTGGACAATGTCAACATTGTGACGTGCGGCGGCCAGGCGACGATCCCGATCGTAGCGGCGGTGAGCCGGGTGACCAAGGTCCATTATGCAGAAATCGTTGCCGGTCTCGTCGCGCTCGGCTGGTCCGGGCACGCGCGCCAACGTCGACGAATTAACCCATACCACAGCCAACGGCATCGAGGTGGTCGGCGGCGCCGGCAAGGGGCGCGCGATCATCATCGTCAATCCGGCCGAGCCGCCGATGATCATGCGCGACGCGGTGTTCACGCTGACCGACTAAGTCGACGAGGAGAAGATCCGCCAGTCGGTCGAGGACATGGTCGCCTCCGTCCAGTCCTACGTGCCGGGCTACCGCCTTAAGTAGGAAGTGCAGTTCGAGCGGTTCGGGTCCAACAACCTGCTCAAGATCCCGGGCGATAGCGAGTTCGCCGGGCTCAAGACCAGCGTGTTCCCCGAGGTCGAGGGGCGGGAGATTATCTCCCGAAATATGCGGGCAATCTCGACATCATGACCGCCGCGGCCAAGGCGGCCGGCGAGATGCTCGCCACCCGCATACTCAATCGGAGGGCAGCGGCATGACTGTTTGGTCCCAGCATTTGATAGTGCGGGTTTAGGCGGAAACGTTCAGGTTGGTTTGTCTAGCATTTGCAGATGTATTCGTAGGGTGTGAGGCCGCGCAGGGTCTTCAGTTGACGGCCGTAGTTGTAGGTGTTGATGAGGTCGTGGAGGTGTGCGGTCAGCTGGGCATAGCTATCGTAGTGGTAGCGCTGGACCGTCGCCTCCTTGATCGTCCGGTTCATTCGCTCCACCTGGCCGTTAGTCCAGGATGCTTTGTTATGGGTACCGAAACGCCGCGAAAGGCCCGCGCAGAGCAGGACGACCGCGCTCACTTCGAGCGGGAGGATCAGGGACTGTCAGGATTTCCGTGTGCGGGCGGGCATAATGGGTAAGAAGGAGTCCCACTATGTCCCGACGCAAGGAGCCGGCGATCCCGGCTGATCTGCGTGATCAACTTCTGGCAGGCACGGATGCAGCCACCGCGCTGGATCAGGGCGGACTGCTGGATACGCTGAAGAAGGCGCCGGCCGAGCGCGCGCTCAATGCCGAGATGGATTATCATCTGGGCGGCGATGAGCAGGCCGGGAACAACCGCAATGGCTACGGCCGCAAGACGGTTTTGACCGACACCGGCAAGATCGACATTGAGGTTCCGCGCGACCGGCAAGGCAGCTTCGATCCGCAACTGATCGCCAAGTATCAGCGCCGCTTTCCGGGCTTCGATGACAAGATCGTCTCGATGTACGCGCGCGGCATGAGCACGCGGGAGATCACCGGCCATCTACGCGAGTTGTATGGCCTCGATGTCTCGCCCGACCTGATCTCGACCGTCACCGATGCCGTGCTCGAGGAGGTTGCCGCCTGGCAGCAACGCCCGCTCGATCCGGCCTATCCGCTGGTGTTCTTCGACGCCATTCGCGTGAAGATCCGCGACGAGGGCATGGTCCGCAGCAAGGCGATCCACATCGCGCTGGGGGTGCGCGCCGACGGCGCCAAGGAGGTGCTCGGCTTGTGGCTGGAGCAGAACGAAGGCGCCAAGTTCTGGCTCAGGGTGATGAACGAGCTTCGGAACCGCGGCACGGAGGATATCCTGCTGGCCGTCGTCGATGGCCTCAAGGGCTTCCCCGAGGCGATTACCGCTGTTTTCCCGGAAGCCATCGTCCAGACGTGCATCGTTCATCTGCTCAGGAACTCGATGGACTTCGTCTCCTGGAAGGATCGCAAGGGGCTGGCGACAGCACTCAAGGAAATCTACCGCGCGCCCAGCGCCGATGCGGCCGAAAAGGCGTTGACGGCGTTCGAGGCTGGCCCGTGGGGCCAGCGCTATCCCGCCATCGGTCAAAGCTGGCGGCGCGCCTGGGCCGAGGTCATCCCGTTCTTCGCCTTCCCCGACGAGGTCCGCAGGATCGTCTATACGACGAACGCGATCGAGGCGCTTAACTCGAAGCTCAGGCGCGCCGTCCGGGCCAGGGGCCACTTCCCCAGCGACGACGCCGCGACCAAGCTGCTCTATCTGATCTTGAACCGGTCAGAGAAAGAGTGGAAAATGCCGCCACGTGAGTGGTCCATGGCCAAGGCCCAGTTCGCCGTCATCTTCGGCGAGCGCTTCATCAAAGCCATGGCGGCGTAATGTGCAATCGCCCGCCCGCACACGGAAATCCTGACAGTCCCGGAGGATCATGGTAGTACCGCACGATAAGCAGTGACGATCTCTGCCAATGCCGAGAGCGCGAGCGTTGCGGGGTCACGCGAGCTTGGGATTAGACCAACCGGACCCCGCACGCGCGCAATTCGTTCGTTCGAAACGCCTTCCGCGGCCAGGGCGGCCCGCCGTACTTTATGCGTGCCAGTGCTGCCCATCGCACCAACCCAAAATGAAGTCGTATCGAGAGCCCGCGCAATCAGCGGCGGCTCCCAGTCATGGTCATGGAAGAGGAAGAGGAAGGCGGACCAGGGATCACCTTCCAACGCCAGCGGACTACCCGCAGATAGTAGCCGCACTGACCGCGCCTTCTCCGCCAGGCCCGACGCGACGACCTGGCCGTCAGGCGAGTAGATTTCGACCGAAGCACCAAAGCTGCGGCAGAGACGGAGCATTGTCAGCATCTCCGCGCCCTGCCCAAAAAGGATTACTCGAAGCGGCGGGACGTGATGAACGCAGAAGGCTCCGTTGTCCCAGCCTGTCCCTGCCAGTATCCCCCCGCAAGAAACCGAAAGAGGCGCGGCACGGTCAAGTCTCAAGACGATCGGCTGACGGGCGCCGAGACATACAAGCGCCCTTTCGATTAAATCGACCCGCGGATCGGGTTGAAAAAGCACGTCCATTCCGCCCCCGCATGGAAGTCGGATATCGATATAGGGCGAGCCTTCGCCGAAACGGATGCTACGGGAGAAGCCCTCCCCAAGTACAGCCAGCGCCTCGGCGACGATTGCCTCCTCGACGCAGCCACTCGAGAAGGAGCCGGCATTGTGACCGTTGTCGAGCACCGCCATGTGCGTGCCGACTGCGCGGGCACCAGTCCCAGTGAGCCCGGTAATCGTAGCCAGAACGCCGCGATGGCCATCACGCACACCCTCTACCAACGTACGGAAGACCTCCTCCGTCGTTGCCGCCGGTGCGCTCGTCCTCGCATCAGAAAGAATGAGTTATCTCCCGACGTGTCGTCATTTTCCAGCAAAATCGCTGGTCTGAGTTTGAAGTTTCTACCAGCATTCGCAGAGACTCGCACCATTTTTATGGCGCTTGGCAGGATTGATCGGGCCCCACCGATTGGTCCAGGTTGATTATGGGATGGCCCGCCCTTTTCTCCGGCATCGGTTATGATGCCGGTATCTGAAGAGGGAAAGGAACGGACCGATGTCTATTGTGATCCTTGGTGTTGATCTAGGCAAGAACTCGTGCAGCGTGGTGGGCGTTGACGCGATCGGCGCGGTGGTCGTGCGGCGATCGATGCGCCGCCAGACACTGATCGACTATGTTTCAAAGCTTTCGGCCTGCGTGGTCGCGATGGAAGCTTGTTGCGGTGCCCACCATCTGGGTCGCCTGTTTGCTGCGCACGGACACGAGATCCGCTTGATGTCGCCGGAGTACGTTCGCCCGTATGTGAAGGCGCAGAAGAACGATGACCGCGATGCCGAGGGGATCGCCGAGGCCGCCTCGCGCCCGACGATGCGCTTCGTCGAGCTCAAGAGCCAGGAGCAACTGGACATCCAGACCTTGCACCGCGTGCGTTCGCGCCTCGTGGCCGAGCGCACCAGCCTGATCAACCAGTTGCGGGCGATCCTGCTGGAACGCGGGGTGATTTTCCCGGTCGGGCGGCGCAAGCTCGAGCTTGGCGTCGATGGCATGCTGGCCGGGGACGACGCGCCATTATCGCCGCGCGTGCGCCACCTGGTTGGCGAGTTGCGCGGCGAATGGAAAGAACTCGATGCGAAGATTGAGGCGCTGAACGGAGAGTTCGTCGAACTGGCACGCAATGATGCGGCCGCGCGAAGATTGACATCGATTCCCGGCGTCGGGGTATTGAACGCGACGGCCGTGATCGCCGCGGTAGGCGATGCAAGCAGCTTCGCCAAAGCCAGAGACCTGGGCTCCTGGCTCGGTCTGGTTCCCAGGCAGCACACCACCGGCGGCAAGGCCCGGCTTCTTAGCATTTCCAAGCGTGGCAACACCTACTTGCGCACCCTGCTCATTCACGGCGCCCGAGTAGCACTGCCATCGCTGTCGCAGAGCGACACGCCGCTGGGGCGATGGCTCAAGGCGATGATGGACCGCGGAGTCCACCGCAACGCCGTGGTGGTGGCGCTGGCTAACAAGCTGGCGCGGATCGCTTGGGCGACCCTGCGCAAGGAAACAAGCGTGCCTATCCGGTTGACGCATACACCCACTAGGGATAGATTGTGTGCGTGAAGCGGGTAGTGGGTTATGGACGTTCTCGGCCGC
>NZ_JAINEZ010000155.1:0-5971 GCF_019873065.1 Sphingobium sp. PNB | reverse complement strand
ACGATCGCTCGCCCTGATCCTTAAGCGACCCGTGCAACAGGCCCGGGTGCGGCAGAGGAAACGGCATTACGAATAAACCGGGCTAAACGAATGATCGCCCGCTCTCCATCGATCCGCAGCAGAAAGCGTCGCTGCTGAGCGCATTCGACCTGCAAAGCCACCGCCGATCTTGCTGCGACTGGGTGAAACGGGAATAAGAGCAGTGCAGCCATAACGGAGCAGAGAAATTGCCTGGAACCGACCACTACTCGCACCTTTCATGGCTTCGAAATAGCGTGTCGCCTTAATCCCCAGACGTTTCAGGGGTGCCATTCGCCAATGCATCCGTAATCATGGCTGCCAAGGTTTCTTCTGCTCGACTGCGTACGCCGACGTCCTTGGAAAGCAGGTCGCTGCGCACCCATTGTGGCGCACGCTCGACCACGCGCAATATTATCGCCTGTGTCTGATCGCCCATTTCCTACGCCTATGGCCGCATGGCGTGCTTGACGCAACAAGGCATTACTATTCAAACCAAAAGACATCCGCAAATCTGCGATCGCCTCGGCCCTTATCGCCGAAAGCTGCTGACCACAGGCTCCCACTCATTTTATCCAGCGCGCCCGCAAGGACCGCGTCTGTCGAGATATTATAGCCCATAAGAACGAATCAGTGGCCCGTGCGAGAGTTAGCTCGATGCCAAGCTGCGCCGTACAGAGGATAACATCCATGACGAGCTTTACGCTGTGACCACTCCAACCGGTAGCCAGCTTTTTTGGCGCTTTCGAGACAGCCTGTCATGCTGAAATATATTGTCGCGATTTACGGCTTATCGGGCACAATCTATGATCTGCGTGAGGCAGCAACGACGTTTCCCAGTTTGCATTGCCCACTTTGTCTCGTGAGAGATACTGAGGCAAAGGTGACATTGGAGAAAATGGTACCGTTAGCTCTATATTGAAAATAATCTGATGAAATAATATATATTCAGTTATAATCAAAGAGGTAAATTCAATGTCAAATTGCGACTATGATCTCATTCCTCCCCATGTCGCCGAAGAAGCGGCAATATCCCTTCGACTATTCGATCGTGTCACAATTTCGGAATGTCCGCAGGAAACCCTTATTCCCCAAATACATGAAACTTTAGGTCCTATTACTTGGGTAACCAATATCTTTATGGCTCATCAAGGGGGCTGGCTGCTGACCCGCATGGAGGACATACAGACAATTTTGCGGGATGGAGAGAATTTCACAAAGCGTGGGATGGGCAAGTTCGCGCAATCCATTGGCGAAGACTGGCTGGTCATCCCTACCGAGACAGACCCGCCCGCTCACGGGCAGTATCGCGAAGCGCTCAATCCCTATTTCGCGCCCCAACGCATGGCCGCGATGCGCGACAATCTGCACGAGCGTGCCATCACGCTGATCAACAGCTTCAAGGATCGCGGCCATTGCGATTTCGTGCATGAATTTTCCGAAAAATTTCCGATTTACATCGTGCTCGATTTACTCGGCTTGCCTCAAGAAAGATTGGAGGAGTTCCTTCAATGGGAGAAGGAGATTCTGCACACCAAAACGCTGGAAGCCCGTGCGAGCGGCGTGCGTAAGGTAAAGGCCTATCTTGAAGAACAAATCGCCGACCGGCGCGCTAATCCGCGCGATGATTATATCAGTCGCATTTTCGACTATGAGATAGACGGCCGGAAATGGAATGATGCCGAAATTTTCGGCCATTGTTTCAACCTTTTTATCGGTGGACTCGACACGGTTACCTCGATGCTCGGCAATATCTTCACCTTTCTTGCCCGTTATCCGGACCGGCAGGAAGAACTGCGTGAAAATCCAGGCAAGATCGTGCTCGCCGTCGAGGAGTTTTTCCGCGCCTTCGCACCGGTCAGCGTTTTCCGGATCGCGGCGCGCGAAATGGAAATCCACGGGCAAAAGATCATGCCGGGCGATTATGTGGCGGTTTCTACGCCCGTCGCGGGACGCGATCCAAACTTCTACGACAATCCCAATGAAATCCGCTTCGATCGCCGTGGTCAGCATATTTCATTGGGCTATGGCATCCACAAATGCCTGGGCATGCACCTCGCACGACTGGAGCTTCAAACCGCCCTTGAGGAATTTCTCAAGGCGATCCCACCATTCCGTATCAAGGACGGCTTCGAGGTCGGCTATTTCGTCGGAAACATTCTTCATGTCCCCGAGCTTCATCTTCAGTGGGACTGAAAGTGAGATAGCGATCATTCAAAATGAATAAAACGCTGCCGGCTTCATGGCCGGCAGCGTTTTATTCATTGAACGAAAACTCTCTAAATTCGCGGCCGATTTTGGTAAAATCTAGCTCTCGCAGATTGCAAGCAGCGTCTTCTTGAGCAGCGTCTTGGTATGGCTGGTGATCGGCGATACCGCATCGGCGCCCGCCGCCAGTTCTTCAGCCAGCGCGAGGTCCTTTTCGCCGATGCCGGCTTGGCTGGCGAAGAAGGCACGCCGGGCTGCATCCCCCGGATTATTGCGGAAGTCGACGAAACCCGCCATCGGCGGGGTGAGATTGCCGTTGCGCTTCATCACGGTGAGCAGCTTGTCCATCGGCACGCCCGACGCCTCCGCCACATTGGCAACCTCTATACCCAACATGATGCCGCACCAGGAAACGAGGTTGTTGCAGATCTTGAGGGCCATTGCCGATCCGAGCGGACCGATATGCATCGTGTTCGTCGAAAAGGCGTTGAGCACCACCTGGACGCGGGCGGCGACGGATTCCTCGCCACCAGTCATGCAGAAGACGAAGGGACCGTCCTTGCTCATTTCGGTGCGCGTAACCGGAGCATCGATGACGTCGATACGCAGGGGGGCAGCGCGCTCGGCGATATGCTGCGCGGTCTTCGGCTTGATCGTGCTGTGGATGAGCAGGATCGCTCCCCGCTTCATCGCGGGCAGCAGTGCATCGACGCATTCCAGTACCTGCGTGTCGTCCCGCACGCAGATGCCGACGGCGTCGGCATCCTCGCCGACCTCCGCCATGGAAGCGGCGAGCTTCGCGCGGCCCTCGAATTTCGCCAGTGCCTCGGGAAACACGTCGTAAACGGTAAGGTCAAGCGGCAGTTTGGCAAGTTCCCGCGCCTGATCGCCGCCCATGCTGCCCAGACCGATGAAACCAATTTTCCTGATAGTATCTGTCATGAAATATCCCTCAGGCCTTCTCCAAGTTCGCGAATGAGGTAACCACTCCGAACGACCTTCGTAAATCCCAAACGGGGGCTGCATGAATGCCAAACCATTGCGGAAGCGCCAAAGCCGGTCGCTCCGGGACTAGCTTTTCGGTCCGAAACGAAAGGTCGCGCCGATACCCCACGTAAAGGGATCGCCGATATAATCGATCGCCGTGCCCAGTGTCGGCAACTGATCGGCGAAGGCACGGGTTACATATTTCTTTCCGCCAATATTGCGGCCAAAGATCGACAGCTCAAGATTGGGATCTTCGATCTGCAAGGCGATGCGCCCACTCAAAAGCCCATATCCCGGAATGCTATTGATCCGGTTGGCAATGGCAACCGCATCACGATAGGCTTGCGGACGCCGCGGATCGGCGGTGAACAGACCGAAATTCTGTTTGCCGATATAGGCGTAGTTTGCGTAGATCGAGAGTTCGCCAAATGGGGTCGGCACCTTCTGCGTGGCCGATATGCCGAACTGCTTCTTGGGCATTTGCGGCAGAGCCTCGCCGCTGCGATCGACCGAACAGCGGACCGAACCTGCGGCGGTGCCGGCGACGCAATCCGACACGTTGGCGCCGGCGACGGGAACGAACTGCTGCTGTTCGACGAAAGTGCCGGAGACATATTTGCCGTCGAGCAGGGCGAGATTGCCGGAGAGCAGCATCCCTTCCCAGGGAACGGCGCTTATTTCAAGTTCGCCGCCATAGACACGCGCATCGCCCGAGTTGCGGAGGAATTGCGTGGTTGCACAGGCAAGCGCGCCCGGTGGGGTGATGCAGTCGGAAGCATTGCGCTGAACGTCCGACTGCCAGGAATGGAAAGCGGCGGCATTGATGCGCAACCGGTTATCCAATGTGCTGAACTTGACGCCGAGTTCAACGTCCCTGACCTTCTCAGGCTTGAACGGCGGTGTCGCAGCCGAACCATTGCGCATATTGAAGCCGCCGGCCTTGGATGCGGCGCTCGTCTTTACATAAGCAAAAAGGCTGTCGGTGATTTCCACATCGATACCCGCCGTCCAGGCGGGGTAATTATATTTGACCGAACGTGGCAGGCTGCAAGGCGCAACGAAGTCGGGATTCGAGACCAGTTCGGGCGCGCAGGTGTTGGCGGCAAGGTTCGTTCTGTTCATCAGAACAACCTCACGCTTATCCCATGTCCAGCGGACGCCGCCGGTTAGACGGATCTTGTCGGTCAGACGGTAATAGCCCTGGCTGAACAGGCCGACCGAGACATTCTTCACTGTGCCGTAATTCAGGCCGAAACCGAAATTGGGTGCGGGGGCTGCGGGCGCAAACGACCCGAAGGTCTGCGATACGGACGATTCACGGCCGCTTTCCGTCGAATAATAGCCACCGAGAATATAGCTGAAGCGGTCGCCCAATTCCCCGGAGAACTGAAGTTCCTGCGAATATTGATCGGACTTGTAGGCGCTTTCGGCCGCCAGAATCTGGGCAGGAGTGCCATCGAGTTCGTTCAGGCCGATCGCGTTGCTGTAGCGATAGGCAGAGATCGATTTCACGGTGACGGAACCGATTTCGCCATCGATCGTGAGATTGCCGCCATAGGCTTCCAGCCTGTTATAGGCGTTTCGGCCGCCTGCGGTCAGAAAACCGTAATTGGACCCGACCGGCGGATTGGTGCTGAATGGAATGCCATAGGCATCGTACCAATGGGCTTTGTTGTGCAGATAGGGCGCGAGGGGGGTTGCGGCGTTGATGGCGCTGATCGCCGCGCTCGCGCCTGGATTGACCGCTGCAAAACCGACGAACTGGCCATGATCCTTGATGATATTATAATCGCCGCTGAGCGTGGCGGACCAGTTGCTGCCGGCGGGCGCCCAACGTAATTTGGCGCGGGCATAATGGCTGTTGCGGTCCTTGAGCTCGCTGTTCGAGGTCACATTCCGGGCATAGCCGTCGTGATCCACGAAATCATAGACGAAGCGCGCCGCCAGCTCCTCGCCCATCAATGGCACGTTGAGAACCGCGTCGACATTGCGATAATCATAGTTGCCGCCCTGAATGCGGAACTGCCCTTCAAAATCGCCCGTAGGATTGGCCGTGACGATGTTGAGCGCGCCGCCGGTGGTGTTGCGACCGAACAATGTGCCCTGAGGGCCACGCAGAACCTCGACCCGCTGCAGGTCGATGAGATCGGCCGAACCCTGCGAAGGACGCGGAATATAAACGCCGTCGCCATAGGTTGCGACGGAAGGATCGTTGGCGACGCCCGGATTCAATGCCGGCATGCCGCGGATGGAGATATAGACGAAGCCCGAACCGCCCGGGGCGCCGGTCGCGATCGACAGGCTCGGCGCGGTGCGCTGCAGGCCCGCCACATTGCCGACCTGCGCCTGTTTGATCATTTCGGTCGACAGTGCGGTGACGGCGACCGGCGTGGTCTGGATATTTTCTTCGGTCCGCCTGGCGGTGACCACAATGTCCTCGATTCCCACAGGTCCGGTCTGGTCCGCCGCCATTGCCGGCACGCTAGCCGCGAAAACCGACAAGCTCGCCAATGCGGTCGTCTGGAACCATTTACCTGAAGCCATTTCATCCCCTCCCTGAGCGTTGAATTCGGGCAGGATGCTTTTTCACCTCATGCCCATGCGACAGAGCGCTAACATCAGGAACGGGCGCGGAGAACCGGCTTGAGCGCCATGTCATGCCGGCGATCAAACTAGGTCGCGTTGACAAAATGCTTCAACCATAGCCTTGCGGCGGCGAGGTTAAGGAAGCTGAGGTAGGAAAGCGCGGTTTTCTCGA
>NZ_JAINEZ010000154.1:0-6073 GCF_019873065.1 Sphingobium sp. PNB | reverse complement strand
GGTTAGTCCGGCGAGCAGAGGCATTCTCAACTTACCTCATCATCACTGATACTCCATTTCAGCGCCGCAACGGCGCACTATCCTTATATCCGAAATTCTCACCGCTTGGGCTGCGGGGACTCCATTTAACGAGACAGACGACAGCGAAGACCTCACCCGGAATACCGTTGGTGATGGACTGCACCGCTGCATAATAGACGCGGTTCCCTGGACAGGAAGAAGCCAGAACCCGAAGACCCTGCGTCGTGCCATCTTCCAATTCACGTTCATAGGTGAGTTGAGCATCCAGATAGGCGCTCGCGGTCTTGTAACCGCCCATCGAGCTGAACGGCATGGTGAGCCATCCCATGGCTTATCTCCTGTGTTGAATGTTAGCCGGTCAGGGCCAGTCATAGGTCGGAAGGTTGGCAATCGGCTCGCAGTCGCGGTCGAACTGATCCAGGTTATCCCGATGCCCTCGGCAAAAGCGAGGCATTCCTGCAGCCGCTTTGGCATCAGTTCACGGCTGGTCGACTTGACCCAGATGAACCAACCATATTCCGACCAGCGTTCGGCACGAGATGACTTTGCCATAGGCCTGGATCGGATTTCTGACCGGGAGGATGGACGACTTCGACATGACGGTCCAAGGCCTCGGCGACAGCTGGCGTAACATGGGCCGTCGAGAGGTGAAGCATTTTCGAGATTTCCAGGGCCATGATGTGTCTCCCGATCAGGCGGCCAGCGCGGCCGGGTGGTCCGCAGCGGCAGGCATAGGTTTATTGACCTCATCTGTGCTTTCGCTGAATTGTCGCAGATAGGTAAAGGCCTGCTCGGCCTTGGACGCCGCGTGGATGATCGCGGTCGTGTCCGCTTTCAAAACGGAAATCCATTGACCTACGTAGCTTGCATGACTATCATGCAGTTCATGGGGCAGTCCAAGATCAGCACAAATCAGACCTGAACCTATTTCGGCGACGAGTTCTTCGAAGCAATAAGCCTTGTCGCCAAATCTCTTGCCGAATACTCTTGCCAGGCGTGACGCGGAACCGGACCAGTGCAGGCTTTCATGCGCGCGAACACTGGCATAATAATCCATCGACTTGAATGATCGCGGAGCGGGCAGCTGAATATAATCCCGTGACGGATTATAATAGGCTTCATTGCCGCCATGGCGGACATCAGCGGGTATGGCGTTGAAGAAGCGATCGATCTCAGCCTGCCGTGCCGATGGGTCGATAGGTGTGTCCGGCAGGACCGGTGGATAGTAGAAGTCGGGCAGGCCATCGACCTGATCGCAATTATAAACGACATAGTGGCGCAGGAAGCGAAACTTGCGATCACGTTCCTCTCCGGTCGCTGGATCATTCTTCCTTTTGGTAAAGGCCGAATAATAGACGGAGAGCGAACCGGACTCACCGGACCGCACATTGCCACCAAGCTCCTCGGCTTGCCGGCGGGTCATCCAGAAGCGCGAGCGATAGCCGCAGGCGTCAGCAATCGCCCAGAGATAAAGATTATTGATGCCGGTGTACGGCGTGCCGCAATGGCGCAGCGGCCGGCCACCGGCGCCAGTGACAGCCCAGGGCCGTTTCCAGGGCGCCACACCTTCTTCCAGCTTGCGGATAATGAGCGCGGTGATTTCTGCCGCGACCTCGCGGCTTGTCTTCTTGGACGCCATGGCCGTTCCCCTAAGGTGCGAGGCGTGGACCCGCCGACGGGTCGATCGTGCCGGCGGGTCGTCGGGAGAGAAGGGGCGATCGATCAGGCCGCTTCAGCCGCGTCATCCACCGCTTCTTCTTCGGCGGTCTCATCGACCGCATCGTCTTGTCCGGTTTCGTCGTTCCGTTCGCCGGCCTCGGGGTCCTGAGCCTCGACCGATTCCGCTGGCTCGACGCTGTCGGCAGCGGTGTCGCGGAAGCGCATGATGTCCGGAACCCAGGCGAGAGCCGCTTCCTTCACCTCCGGTTCGACGATCGACTCGCCGGCGAACAGTTTATGGCAGCTCGCGGAGATCTCCGGCTTCTTGAGCGTCGCATGCCGCGCCATGACGGCCGGTCCCCCAACCTCATTGAGCAGCGCCAGCGTCGAGGCCTTGGGAATGCGATCGAAATAATTTTCCGACGTCGGCCGCCACCAATGGGCGGAGTCGATTTCGAGTATGGTACCGAGCCGATCGTGGAGAGGCACCTGCTCGTTGCGATATCCGGCCTTGGCCTCCAGCGACATCGCCACCGCGAAAGCAAGCCATGCCGCCTTGCTATCATCATCCAGGGCGCGGAATGCCTCGAAGCGATCGATGACCGACTTGTGATCCTTCCATGCGACATTGAGGCCATCATGGGCCTCGGCAAGATAATCGCGGGCATGGGAAGCAGGCACCGCACCCGAAACAGGATCCTGCGGCTTGCCGGCCCGGATAGTGGAGCCGACCGGGTCCGAGCCGTAACCGCGCTCGTCGACCATGCAGAAGATTGCATAGTCGAGCGCAAGCGCTGGTTCAGCCAGGAGGGCCGCTGCCAATATGTCGCGGCGCTGCATCGCGAGTTCATCATAGAGACGGGCGCTGAGTGGCTTGCCGCCGGGCGCGACATTTTCCGGCGGAAGGCTGGGCGCTGGGGAGGCACCGCCCCCGCCCGAGAGGCTGGTTCCCTCGCTGCCATTGCCAGTGCCCCTCCCCTCCTCGGCCTCGGTACGGATGGGCTGCTCGCTATAATAGCAGCTGTCGAGCTTCATCGCGCCGTCGGGCTGGAGGGTGAGGAAAAGGCCGACCAACGGCTTATAAGCGTCGGGCAGGATGGGAGCGCGATTGTCGATTTCCTGCCATTCGGCAAAGAGCGCGTCATCTTCGCTGTTGAGCGTATCGTAGGCTTCTTCGGCCAAATCCTCATCTTCGAGCTCGGTTTCGATCTCCTCGCGGCGCACCTCGATCGCCTGAAGACGCTCGGCCTGTTCCAGGGTCAGCTCGGGCTGCGGGAGATGGACGCGGTACAGTCCATGCGCCGCGCTATGGGTATAGCTGCTGGCAATCGGGCGGATCCAGGCAAGGCCGCTCTCTTCGCCCAGGCGCGCGGCTTCCGCTTCCATGATCTCGCCGGCGAGACGGTGGGCGATTTCCGGGTCGATCCAGCGATCGCCATTTTCGCTGAAGAGATCGCGGTCGATCCGTCCGCCTTCCGCCTCGTAGCGCTCGTGCCCGACGAGAATGGCGATCGCGTCGCTGGCGTTCATCGTCTCGTTGCTGATGGCACGGCGGATGGTATCGGCCGAGGTGTAGGAAATATTGTAACTGTCCCAGACGAGCAGTTGCTTGTCGCGATTTTCGGTCGAAGCGAAGGCCTTAGCCATATCGAGCGTAATCTCGCCTTCGCTGAGCGCGGTGAAGATTGGTTCGGCAAGCGAGGCGAGCCGCAGCCGGCCTTCCACGAAGCGCCGGGTGACACCGAAGCGTTTCGCGACCCCGTCGATATCGCCGCTCGTGCCGATGAAATGCTGGAAGGCCCGGCATTCTTCGGCTGGCGTCATCCGCAACTGCTGGAAATTGGCAGCGGTCGAGGTTTCGGTGAGTGTCGCTTCGTCGCCCTGGAGAACCTTCACTGGCACATCATAGGCGCCCGCATCAATGTCACCCTGTTCGGCGAGCAGCATGAGCGCGCGCAGCCGGCGGCCGCCGTCGAACACCTCAAAGGTGCCGCGTGGCTTCTTCGCCGGCGTGACCAGCAGATTCTGGAGAACGCCGCGCGCGTCAATATCGGCGGCCAATTGCGGGATCTGAAGCTGATCATCGGGCCGCTTGCGGACGTTGATGGGGGAAAGGCGGAGCTTGGAGAGCTTGATGGAATCGATCACGGGGGTAACTCCTTCTGGCGTCCGGTTCAGCCCGGACACCCTCCCCGCTCCCCCTTCCCTTTCATCGCATCAGGTTGGTTCGAGGATTTTCCCCAGGATCAACTCCGCTTCGGCCACCGGCAAAAAGACCCGAGTCCGAAACTGGATGATTTCAGTGAAGGCGCCCAACGATTTAAGCCAAGGCAACTGGGCCGCCGGCGCCCCGACCAGTTCGATACGCGGCTTGCCGTTCACGATCGCCCGCTTGACGGTGATCGCGAAGGGACGGACAAGGTCGACGCTCCGGCCCGACAGAACCGATTTCGCAATCTGGTCCGCCGGGAGATTGTCGGCACGATCCACGCCTAGCTTGGTGTAGAGGTGGGCGACATGTTCATCATAGACCATGCGGCCCAGCCAAGAGCGGCCATCGGCCGTGGCAATGCGGTTGACGATCAGATGATCGCTCGGAAGCGCTGACCAGATGGGCAGCAGCAATCCGGTCGCTATCCGGATGGTCTCGCGTTCCAGCGTCTGCGCAGCTTCATCGGCCTCGGCCGCCCAGCGCTCGGCAAAATCCTCGCGCAAGATGGGTTTCCAGGCGGTTTCAAACATGTCCGCTACGCGCTGATATTCCCGCCGGGTGGGCCGCATCAGCTCGACGCGGGGAATGGGCGTACCGTCATTCTCTTCCATCAGGGAGCGTGCCTGCACCTGTAGCGCCACCTTGCCGGACTTGCCGTTGATCAGAAACTCCGACGCATCATCGGCATCGGCGATCCGAAGGATGCGTTCCAGCGATACGGGCGTTCGGCGTCGGGCAACCTCGATGGTGATAAGATGCGAGGTGGCGCCGCTGAGCGGATCGGTGCGCAGCACGGTATCATCAAGGATGGTCGCATCATCAACCAACATGGTTTCGACGCCGACATCGAGCCGCCCCGCTTCGCGCGCAGCCGTGACACGGGTTTCGACCAGCGTCAGGAACTCGTCGAAAATCCGGTTCTGAAGATCGATGGGGAGCGCGAGCAAGCGATTGAGCCAGCGCTGGATCGGCGGCAGGTCCTCCTTCAATATGCCGTCCTTGTCGGTCAGTTCGAGCCCGGTCAGCTCCTCGAACTCGGTAAAGCTGACGCTCTGAAGTTTGCCGTTCACGAGCAGGTGGAACCAGCTGGTCAGCGCGGCACAGGCATATTCGCTCTCCAGATTGTCGGCAGGGTCGAACAAGTTTTGGCCGCCGGTCTGGCGCTGGCCGCGCGTGAGCGCACCCAGGCTATCGAGCCGCCGGGCGATCGTGCTGGTGAAGCGCAACTCGCCCTTGCAGTCGGTCGTGACCGGCCGGAACAGCGGGGAGCTGGCCTGGTGGGTACGGTGGGTTCGGCCGAGGCCTTGGATCGCCCGGTCAGCGCGCCACCCCGGTTCGAGCAGGAAATGAACGCGCTGCTCCTGGTTCACCACGTCGAGCGAAGCATGATAGGAGCGGCCGGTGCCGCCGGCGTCGGAAAAGACCAGGATGCGCTTGGTTCCAGCCATGAATGCCGCAGCGTCGGCCTGGGACGAGCGGGTGGATCGGCTTTCCAGCTTCTGCGCGCCACCGCCGGTCGATACCAGCCTTTTGGTCCGCCCGGTGACCTCGGCGACATGGTCATGGCCGAAATGCTCCAGCAGCCCATCGAGCGCGGCCGCGATCGGCGGTAGCGCGCAGATATGCTCTATGAGCCCGGCGCGCGCCGCTTCGGCCTGTGGGTTATAGACAGGATTACCATGATCATCGGTCATCGGCTCCGATCGGGCGGTGCCAGTATCGTCGGTGAAGACCCGCATTTGGCGCGTTGGAAAGGCGCGTTCGAGATAATCCACCATGAAATCGACCGGAGACAAGTCCAAACTAAGCTCCGCCCGCTCATCAGGACTGAGCGCTCCAAGGCGACGATCGAGAATGGACTCTGCCGTGGTCACAAGCTGCAGCACCACCGATTGACCCTCGCGCAAATGGTGATCGACCGCAGCGATCACTGTCGGCAATTTCATCGAGAGAAGCACTTGGCCGAAGAAGCGCTGCACCGTGCTGTGCAGGCGCGACCGCGCCGCGGCATTGGCGCCGCTATTGAGGGTCGTGTTCTCAAGGCCATCGACAACGCCGGTCTGTTCAAGCGCCGCCTCCATATTGCGATGAATGACCGCTTATCGCGAGGAAGCGGTAATGCGGAGGAGCGCGGCGTAACCGGCGAATTCCCATGATAGTGTGCGCAGTTGCTGCGCATTA
>NZ_JAINEZ010000153.1:0-6365 GCF_019873065.1 Sphingobium sp. PNB | reverse complement strand
CCCGCCCGCGCCCGCCCACGCATCATGCTGTCGAGCGAACGCCCCGCCAGCAGGAAGAACAGCAGCATCACCGCCCCGTCGAACCAGGCATGCGCCCCGCCAGTCACCGTCTCGTAAAGACTCATTCCGGTCGTCAGCAGCACGCCGATGCTGATCGGCACGTCCATATTGGTCCGCCCCTGCCGCAACGCCGCCCAGGCCGAACGGAAGAAGGGCTGGCCCGCATAGGCCACCGTCGGCAGGGCGATCAACGCGGAGAGCCAGTGGAACATCTCCCGCGTAGCCCCCGCCGCCCCGGACCAGACAGACACCGACAGCAGCATGATGTTCATCGCCGCGAAGCCCGCCACCACCAGCGCCCGCGTCAGCCGCCGGCTTTCGGCCGCCGCGACATCCAGCCCCGCATCGGCCAGCGGCTCCGCCTCGAATCCCAAAGCGGCGATGGCGGCGCGCAGGTCGGGCGGGGTCAGCGCCGGATCGTGCCGGATGGCGACCCGCTTCGCGCCCATATTGACCCGCGCCGACACTATGCCGGGCTGGCGGGGAAGCCCCTCCTCGATCCTGGCGATGCAGCCGACGCAATGGATGCCGGGGACGGCGAACAGGCTTTCGACCGTCTCTTCCGCCACCGGATCGGGGATCAGCGCCTTCGTGGCCATCAGTCGACCTCCCTCAACAGATGCTCCTCGCGCCCGGCAAGACGAAGGTCGAAGCGGACCTGCCAGCGCCCCTTCGGCAAGGCCCGGTCGCTGGCATAGACGCCCGGCGCGGTCTCGCGAAAGACCAGCGACAGGTCCGGCGTCCGCCCCAGCGGATGCTGCGCCACCGCCGTCACCTGGCCGCCCGCCACTGGCGCGCCCCTGGCGTCGGTAAGGGCCAAGCCGACATGCCGCGCAGTATCCAGCGTCACCCTGTCCCGCCATCCCAGCCGCTTCTGCGCCCGCGCCTCCGCCAGCCAGCCATTGAATTTCTGGCTGGCGACATAGCTGTTCTCGACCACCGTGCCGCCGAAGGACCGCACCGCAACGGTCGCCATCAGCATGTTGACCGCGATCACCACGGCGAAGAACGCCGCCAATATCGCCGTCATGTGCCAGCCGGTGAAGCGGCGCATGGGGGATGGAGCAGGGGTCATGCTTCAGGGCCTTTCAAATCGGGCGGGTTCGCTGGCGCTGCCGCCTTCGCGATCGATGGCGCGCACGGTGAAGCGGAAATCCTGCCGCGCCGGGCCGCCGGACGGCAGCGTCAGGAAGATGCGCAGCTTCGCCACGCTGTCGGCGGGCACGGTCGTCCGCACCGTCGCGGCGGCATTCTCCCGCGACCCCGCATCGGTCCACATCCGGCCGCCGGGCAGGCCGGCGAGGCCCACCTCCATCGGTCGGGGCCGCGCCTGCATATTGCGCAGCTTGACCGTATAGGCGTTGCGGATCGCGCCATCGGACAGGCGCACGAAGATCGGATTGCGGTCCTGCTGCGCGCTGATCTCCAGCCGCTCGCGCGCGCCCAGCGCGAACAGCATGGCCGCGCCGATCCCCGCCCAGACCGCGAAATAGGCGATGGTGCGCGGCCGCAGCAGAGTCTTCAGCACCGGTCGCGGCGCCGCGCCCTTCTGCTCCGCCTCCGCATCGTCCTGCGTGCAATAATCGATCAGACCGCGTGGCCGCCCGACCTGCGCCATCACCTTGTCGCAGGCGTCGATGCAGAGCGCGCAGGTGATGCAGCCGATCTGCGGCCCTTCGCGAATGTCGATGCCGGTCGGGCAGACCGCGACGCACTGGTTGCAATCCACGCAGTCGCCAAACGCGCCCGGATGCGCCTGGGCCTTCTTCAGGCTCCCGCGCTTCTCCCCGCGCCAATGCTTGTAGGTGACGATCAGTGACTTCTCGTCCAGCATCGCGGTCTGGATGCGCGGCCAGGGGCACATATAGATGCACACCTGCTCCCGCATGAACCCGCCCAGCACGAAGGTCGTCGCGGTCAGCACGAAAGTCGTCGCATAGGCTTGCCACGCGGCGGTCCCGCTCCAGAACTCCCGTTGCAGCGTCGGGGCGTCCGCGAAATAGAATATCCACGCGCCCCCGGTGACGAAAGCGATCCCCAGCCAGACCGACCATTTGAAAAGCCGCCGGGCGATCTTCACCGCCCCCCATGGCGCCTTGGCGAGCCGCAACTGCGCATTGCGGTCGCCGTCCACGAAACGCTCGACATGCTGGTAGAGGTCGGTCCAGACCGTCTGCGGACAGGCATAGCCGCACCAGGCCCGACCCACCGCCGACGTGACGAGGAACAGCCCGATCCCCGCCATGATCAGCAGGCCCGCGACATAATAAAATTCCTGCGGCCATATCTCGATGGAGAACATGTAGAAGCGCCGATGGGCCAGATCGACCAGCACCGCCTGATCCGGCGCATAAGGCCCGCGGTCCCAGCGCAGCCAGGGCGTGCCCCAGTAGATGGTCAGCGTCACCGCCATGATCGCCCATTTCAGGCGGCGGTAGAAGCCGTCCACCGCCTTGGGATAGACGCCCTTGCGCTTCTCATAGAGCGAGGCGGAGCCGGACATGAACATGGCTTATCGACCTGCCCCCGCACCAGCGGGAGGGGCCGCCTCACCCCCGCCCAGGCTGTGCACATAGGCCGCCAGCATCCGGATGGTCGCCTTGTCCAGCTTGTCGTCCCAGCGCGGCATCACGCCATGGCGGCTGTTCCAGACGGTCTCGCGGATGGTCCCCGCATCGCCCCCGTAAAGCCAGATCGCATCGGTCAGATTGGGCGCGCCCAGCTCCCGGTTGCCCTTGCCCGCCGGGCCATGGCAGACCGCGCAATTATCGGCAAAGACCTTGTCCCCGCGCCGCGAAGCCGCGCTCGGACGGTCCTGCCCGCTGATCGCCCGGACATGCGCCACCACATCGTCCACCTGCGCCGCCGTCAGCAACTGGTCCTTGCCGAAGGCCGGCATCAGCGACTGGCGGGTCGCATCATGATCGGGATTGCGGACGCCATCGGTGATCGTCTTCTCGATCGTCGCCAGATCGCCGCCCCACAGCCAGTCGTCGTCATTGAGGTTGGGATAACCCCTGGACCCCGCCGCCCCCGACCCATGGCATTGGACGCAATGCACCCGGAACGCCGCGCGCCCGCCCTCGACCGCCTGCTGCATCATTTCCGGCCGCCCCGGCAGCGCCGTAATCGGCGTCTCCGCAATCGCCCGGCGGATCGGCGCAATCTGCCTTTCCCGCGCCGCCAATTCCCTGTCCAGCGCCCCCCGGCTCGACCAGCCCAGCATGCCTCCGGTCGCCCGGTCGATCATTGGGATAGCCGGATAGGCGATCATATAACCGATAGCGAACAGGATCGTCGCGTAGAAGGTCCACAGCCACCAGCGCGGCAAAGGCGTGTCCAGTTCCTGGATGCCGTCCCATTCATGATGCTTGATCTCCGTCCCGGTGGCGGGATCGATGCGCTTGTCGTCAGCCATGCCCGGCCTCCGTCTGATCGTCGAAAATGGCGAGCGCGGCCTCCGCGCTGCGTTGCCGCCCATGGGGCAGGAAGTGCCAGCCGATGAGGGCCACATAGAGCACCCCCATGAAGACCAGCCCCCAGCTATCGGCAAAATGCCGCAAGGCGTCGTAGCTCATCTGTCGACCTCCTGCGGTTTCGCGCTGTCCACATCGACCAGCGTGCCCAGCATCTGGAGATAGGCGACCAGCGCGTCCATCTCGGTCAGCTTGCCCGGATCGCCGTCGAAATCGCGCGCCTGCGCCTTGGGATAGCGTTTCAGCAGGTCGCTGCTGTCCGCATCCGGATCGGCCTGCGCCTTCAGGTCGTCATTCGCCCTGGCGATGTCGTCCTTCGTATAGGGAACGCCGACATCATTGAGCGCCGTCAGGTCCTTGCGCATGTCGGGCAGCTTCAATTCCCGCTCCGCCAGGAAGGCATAGCCGGGCATGATCGATTCCGGCACCACGGCGCGTGGGTCCTTCAGATGCTGGACATGCCATTCGTCCGAATAGCGGCCGCCCACCCGCGCCAGATCCGGCCCGGTCCGCTTCGACCCCCACTGGAAGGGGTGATCGTACATGCTCTCGGCGGCAAGGCTGTAATGGCCATAGCGTTCCGTCTCGTCCCGGAAGGGCCGGATCATCTGGCTATGACAATTATAGCAGCCTTCGCGTATGTAGATGTTCCGCCCCGCCAGCTCCAGCGGCGTATAGGGACGCACGCCCTCCACTTTCTCGATCGTATTGTCGATCCAGAAAAGCGGCGCGATCTCCACAATGCCGCCGATGGCGACTGTAATCAGGGCGGCGATGCCCAGCAGCGAAACATTCCGCTCCAGCCTGCCATGATCGAAGAATTTACCCTTGGTCTTGGTTGCCATTCTCAAAGTCCTCAAATCGAGGGAAACTTCCAACCCCCGTTCGCCCTGAGCCTGTCGAAGCCTGTCCTGAGCGCCTGCCTTGCAGGCAGTCGAAGGGGGCTTTTCTTCTTATTGAAGAGCAGGCCCAGCCCGAACGGAGAGGGGTTTCAGGTCGCCGCGGGCACCAATGGTCTGTCCGCCGCAGCATCATAAGCCGCATCGTTCATCGGCTTCTCCACACGCAACGGACTGCCCGCGATGGTCTTGCCGATGTTCCAGGCCATGACGATCGCGCCGCTCAGGTACAGAAGACCTCCCGCCGCCCGGATCAGGTACATGGGGAACATGGCGCTCACCACTTCGGAGAAGGCGTAGACCAGATAACCGTCGCTGCCATATTCGCGCCACATCAACCCCTGCATGATGCCAGCGACCCACATCGACGCCGCGTAGAGGACGATGCCCACCGTCGCCAGCCAGAAGTGCCAGTTCACCAACCGAAGACTGTACAGCCGCTCCCGCTTCCACAGTCTTGGCGTCAGATAATAGAGGCAGGCGAAAGTGATGAGGCCATTCCAGCCCAGCGCACCACTATGCACATGGCCGATGGTCCAGTCGGTATAGTGGGAGAGACTGTTGACCGCCTTCACCGACATCATCGGACCTTCGAAGGTAGACATGCCGTAGAAGGCCAGCGCCATCACCATCATGCGGATGATCGGATCGGTGCGAATGCGGTCCCATGCGCCGTTCAGCGTCATGAGGCCATTGATCATCCCGCCCCAGCTCGGCATCCACAGCATGACCGAAAAGACCATGCCCAAAGTCTGCGCCCAGTCGGGCAACGCGGTATAATGAAGATGGTGCGGACCCGCCCAGATATAGAGGAAGATCAGCGACCAGAAATGGATGATGGAAAGCCTGTAACTATAGACCGGCCGTTCCGCCTGCTTGGGCACGAAATAATACATCATGGCCAGGAAACCGGCGGTCAGGAAGAAACCGACCGCATTATGCCCGTACCACCATTGGGTCAGCGCATCCTGCACGCCCGCGAAAGCGCTGTAGCTCTTGGACCCGAGCCAGCTCACCGGCATGGAAAGATTGTTGACGATGTGCAGCATCGCGATCGTCAGGATGAAGCTCAGGTAAAACCAGTTCGCCACATAGATATGCGGCTCGCTGCGGCGCAGGATGGTGCCGCCGAACACAACCAGATAGGCGACCCAGACGATGGTCAGCCACAGGTCGACATACCATTCCGGCTCCGCATATTCCTTGCCCTCGGTGATGCCCAGCAGATAGCCGGTCGCCGCCAGCACGATGAAAAGCTGATAGCCCCAGAAGACGAACCGGGCGAGCGCCGGAAAGGCCAGCCGCGCCCGGCACGTCCGCTGCACCACGTAGAAGCTGGTTGCGATCAGCGCATTGCCCCCGAAGGCGAAGATCACGGCGGAGGTATGCAGCGGCCGCAGCCGCCCGAAACTGGTATATTCAATCCCCAGGTTGAGCGCCGGAAAGGCCAGTTGAAGCGCGATGTACAACCCCGCCAGAAAGCCCGCCAGCCCCCAGAAGACGGTCGCGATCACGCCCCAGCGGATCGGGTCGTCGTCATATTTCCCCTGGGATGCGGGCATCTTCAGCAGCCCGCGGGTGATCGCCTCATAATCGGCGTGCCGCATCGTCAGCACGGCGACGGCCAGCGCGGCCGCGCAGACGATCCCCATATGCACGGCAAAGCCGAAGTCCGCCGCCGCCAGCGCCGCCAGAAAGGCCAGCGTCGCGAGCGCGAACCAGCCGCCCGTCTTCCAAACCAGTTGCTCCATAGGATTTCCCCGTCAAAGGCTTTGCGGCGTCCTTCGTCCGGGAGCCGCCCTTATGCATTGACCTCTGTCAAAGCCCGCGCCGCAGGTATGTAGGGGAATGTCCGTATCGGGTGGGAAGCGGACATTCCCCCTCCCGCAGGCGGGAGGGGGCTAGGGGGTGGGCGCGAGCGAAGCGAGCC
>NZ_JAINEZ010000152.1:0-6388 GCF_019873065.1 Sphingobium sp. PNB | reverse complement strand
CAATACGCTCGCCCAACGCCACCTCCAAAAGGCAGCCTTGAATCAACGCCCGATCCTGCTGTCAACCTTTGTCCACGAAACCTAGCGCTGTCTGGGCATCTTGATCAGCTGCGTCCGCGATTTCGATTGCTACGCTAAGGGGGATCGTGCCGCTTTCGACCGATTGCAGTAGGCGCTGCTCCCCCGTTTCCAAAAGGTGGGCGACGCCACCAACATATTCGGCGGTTAAACCAGTTCGCTGCGCGATATCAGCAACAGAGTATCCACGCTTTCTCATCCCACCTATATCTTGAAGGAGGTCGATGGCTTTGTGTTGTCGACGTGCGCAATTCTCCACCAAGCTGGCGACTAGGCAGTCCTCCGGATCGGCGGTGACAACGAGGGCTGGAACTTCGGTCTGATCCAATGCCCTATAGGCTTCTAGGCGCCCTTGCCCGCAAACCAGATCATAATATGGGCCATCAGCTTCCGCGCGTCGGGTGACGGTGATAGGCCGTTTAAGACCGACCTTGCCGATGTTATCAACGATTTCTCGGAACACCCGGCCGTTCCTGATGCGTGGGTTTACAACCGTAATCCGGTCGATCGGGATTAGTTCAACCCTCTGTGCAGGCAGTGCGTTTGTCATGCCGCATTCCTTAATGGACGACGAGCGGCCATCCGATAAAACGACGAGAGATCGTCAAAACGGTAGGCATCGAACGAGAGGCCATTATATTCAGCCAAACGTAGAAGTGCGGTTCTCATATCCAGGCGAGGTAAGATGTAGAAGTCTTTAGGATGATCATTATTCTCATTCATCCTAGCTACGACTGTAATGTCCGGATTGAGCGCCGTGTCCAGTCTGACTTTCCATCTCAATGAGCCAGCACTGGTTTGAAAGAACCGGGCAATTATAACGGAGGCGGTAAACTCTTTATTGATAGTTAATATATCTGTTTCTTCATCAACAAGTGCGAAGCCTCCGGCCGCTTCGATACCAGTAATGACGTCAGCGACAATTGTAGGATGCAGTTCTCGGAGCTCCCTGTTAATTTGAAGATATCGATAATCACGGTCCGGTGCGAAGCCGACCAATGCATAAGCACGCAGCAAGCTCCCGAACCGAGAACGAAATGCGCTGCTAGATGGGGCGTCGCAGGCCTCGTCTATGATAATTCCAGAAAGAAGGCCGTTCCGGTCGAAGATCTTCTTCAGAGTTGCAAGCATCTCTACATCAGAAAGTTTTTCCGACCGAGCTGCAATGATGGCCTGAGCCTTTTCGAAAATAGTTTGGTCGATGATTGCGGCAAATGCACCGTCCGATCTTATCCAGTCTTCTGGGCTGTTGCGAGTATGCTCCCGTTTCAATTTAAAGGACGTGCGCCCCCAGACGTTGTTGCCGATGTATTTTTCATTGATCAGAAGTTGGTGGATTGAACCTCGCGTCCACGGGCGATCCAGATCGGACAGGATATTTCGGCCATTGAGCAGCGACGCAATCTCACGCTCCTGCATGCCGTCGTGAACAAAAAGGCGGTAAACATCCTGAACAATTTTCACTTCGGCGTCGGGTCCGGGAACAAGGATGACCCGGTCGGTTGCAATGCTCTTGTGTTCGCCTCGGCCTAATTCGCTCTTCTGGCGGCCGTCCTGATCGATGAGCACACGCCTTAGCCCAAAACCGGCCGGACCGCCCTGCCGGAAGCCAAGCCGGATCAAATTAGCCTGACCTGCAAAAACCTTCACTGAGAGTTCGCGGCTGTATTCGCCCGCCATTGCTCGTTTGACGGTTTTTATGATGGATGATCCGATGCTTCCGTCATTCTCAAGCGGTTCGGTGCAATAATGCACGGGCACACCGGCATGTCTGCATCTAAACTCGTAGGATGCGGCTTCATCTGTGTCCTGGAAACGGCCCAAGCGGCTGATATCGTACACAATGAGCGCTTTGAACTGGGCGCGACCTGACTCGATATCGTCCAGGAGACATTGCAACGCTGCGCGCCCGCCTAGATTAAGGCCGCTCTTCCCTTCGTCGGCATAGGTCTTGACGATCTCGTAGCCCCGCGCCTCTGCGTACTCCCTAATGGCTTGAGCCTGATTGTCGGTCGAATATCGCTGATGGTCCGTGGACATGCGGACATACTCAGCCGCTGGGATGCGCGGCCCTTCCTCTTGGGCGTCTGGTGCGCCGGGCTGGTTCCAGTTGATAACCATACCAGTCTCGCGTTGGCAGGATGTGCCAGCTGGTCGGCTTACTATGGAAGGCGGTGAAGTATGCTTCCTAATACCGGAACTCGACTTCCGAAACGGCCATTATATTCGGATTTGGATATCGCAGATGCTATCAGTCGGGCGCTCACCGACGAACTCGGCGGCTCTCGACGGGCAGCAAAGACCGTGATGAAGTGGGCTGATGTGAGCGATCGGTCGGCCCGCGCTTGGCTGAATGGGCAGAGTTGCCCGAGCGGAAGAAACCTACTTGTGCTGGCTGCGCATTCACGGCGGGTAATGACGGCGCTGCTAAAGCTGCTGGGCTATGATCAGCTCATGGTTGCGCTCGACCTGCAAGAGATCGAAAATGAGCTTGAGCAGATGACTTTGCGTGTCAGGCACCTGCGCAGCGATATGTCGTTGTAGTTCGCTCGCGCCCCATCTGTGACGGGTGCGGCTGGAGGAGAGCTGCGCGGTTTCGAACGGGTATAGGTAGGCCAGTGTTTTCGCATCTACAAAAACTTCTTGCCTGATAGGGTATTTGTAGATACAAAAACATCATGGAAATCGAGTTCGACTCCGCAAAGGATGCCGCCAATATAGAGAAGCACGGCATATCTCTTTCGCGGGCCGCCGATCTGGAGCAGGCTGTTGTCGTTGAGGATGATCGGTTCGCCGAGCGTCGATTTCGCATTTATGGCCAAATTGATGGCCTGAACTATTGTGCCGCTGTGACGCTGCGTGGACGGGTTGTCCGAGTCATCAGCCTAAGACGGGCACATGCGAAGGAGACGAAGCGACATGCCTAAGAAGCCTCCCGTCATTTTCGACGATGATAATCCTGAATGGACTGAAGAGGATTTTGCGCGGGCGCGACCGATCAGCGATTTCCCTGAACTGGCTGCGGCTTTCCCAAAATCGAAGGGCGGACGGCCACGCGGATCAGCCAAGGAACAGGTTTCTCTGCGTATCGACAAGGAAGTGCTGGAACGCTTCCGCGCTGGTGGGCCAGGGTGGCAGTCCCGGATCAATGAAGTTCTGCGGAAGGCCGTCGCTTAAGCCGCTTCCAAGAAGGCGTATGCAGGTATAGCGCAGGTCGAATTTCGACGTCGTTTCCTACCAAAGTGCCTTCGATAGGAAGCGGACCAAACCGGATTTCCGCTGCGTTTGGGTCTGCCGTGGGGTAAGGCGAAAGTGCCTCCCCATTTCGTCCAAAAATTGGCGGAAAACCTGACCATTTCAGAAATGCGTCAGAGGCCTTCGTAATGCGAGGGTCACGTGTTCGAGTCACGTAAGCGCACCAGAACCTCTAACTAATTAATTTTGTTAGAGAAAATACGCAAATCGGGGCTTGTTACGACTGTCTGCTACAAACGTAGCAGGTGATTCTTGTCGACATATCTCCTTAAGCGCGATGGCGGTTCCTACTATTTCCGGCGCGCTATCCCTACGAATCTCCGCCCCTTCATTGGTGGGAGGCGGGAATGGGTTAAGTCCCTTGGCACAAAGAGCAGGCACGAAGCCAAGCAGCGCATTCCGCAACTGGTCATAGAGACAGACCGGGAGTTGAACCGCGCTGTCGCCATGCTGAATGGCGAGGTCTGTGCGGATGATGTGCCAGCCGAACGGTCGCCGGTGTTCATGTACAAGGCGGCGGAGCCTTCCCCTAATGCTCTCACAGGGGTGCCTGTGCGTCTTTTGGACACGCTGGACGAATATATTCAAGAGCAGCGAATAAAGCCCTCTACGGCTTCTGAATGGCGATCTATCATGAAGAAGCTAATAGCCTTCATAGGTCATGATGATGCCAGCCGACTAACCGTTGAACAGTTGGATAGCTGGCGTGACATGCTTCTTACAGAGAATACTAAGCGGGGAACCATACGTGATCCCGGAACGGTCAAAGACAAATATCTGGCCGCTGTCCGAGCCACGTTGAATTGGGCTGTTGAGAAGAGGCGTCTGTCTGAAAACGTATCAACTAAGATTACCGTTAGGGTTCCTAAAAAGGCGCTGCTCAGGACAAGGGATTTTAACCCGGATGAGGTAAAGGCAATTCTATCTGCTACCCTGTCTGGTCCTTGGAGTGGCATTGATGAATTAAAGGCACTTGCAAGAAGGTGGATACCTTGGATTTGTGCATATACCGGCGCAAGGGTGAACGAGATTAGCCAGATAAGATACGATGATATCTTCAAATTAGATGATGTATGGGTGCTTAGAATAACACCAGAGGCCGGAACGGTTAAGTCCAATTCTACCCGTGTTATCCCTATTCATGGCCATCTTATTGAACAGGGTATTATTGATGCTCTTAAAACGGGAAATAAAGAAATATTCTATGATCCGACCCGGCGTCGAACTGGCGGTAGTAACGTTCGATATTCCAAGAAAGTAGGCGAAAGCCTTAGAGATTGGATTAGATCGGAAATAGGAATTATAGACCCAAACGTTCAACCTAATCACGGTTGGCGGCATACATTTAAAACATTGGCATTAGAGGTAGGGATACCGGAACGGGTTGCTGATTTTATTCAAGGTCATGCACCTAGAACCGTAGGGCAATCCTACGGTAGCGTGTCCCTTCCTGTCCTTGTTGCGGCTATTTCTAAGATACCCAGCTATGAATTTGGCTAAATTTTTTGATATTTGTTCGTTTAGGGTCGATGGCGGCATCTTTAGGTGAACTTGGCTACTCCGGCAGCGCGCCTCTCTAAGGGACGCTGTACGGCCTCTACGGGCAAATTAGAGCGTGCTTGCTGCTACAGTTGCCATTGATTGAAGCGGTAATCAATGTTCCGATAAACAGGTCACATAAGTGGATATAAAGAGTGTACGGAGATTGAGCAACAATATACCAGATAGGACGCCGGGATCATAAGATGAGTCATAAATTGCTACTTATATTACTAAGGCTGTTCTCGTTCACAATGTCCGGTTATCCATGATTCGCCGGTCACGAATTGGTCGGTACACACAAATATAAGGAAACCGAATTGAGTACCATTTATCCCCTCAGCCCTGCATCTATCCGTTGGTTGGAAGCGATCTTCCGTCGCCCTGAGCTTCAAGTGCCCGGTGGAACCGTGGTCAGGAAAATAAGCGGCGCGCCGCGATACATAACCCAAGCCGTGCTAACTGCGGTCGCAAGGCTCAAAGGTTTCGATGTGAAGGTTCACGGCTCCCTCTACCTGATATCGAATCCTGCCGTCGCATTCGGGAAGTTCGCAGGCAGCGAAGCTGCTCTTGAGGCCGGGATATTACCCTATCTGACAGGCAAAATGGCACTGCGACACAGGTAAAGCTATAGCGCGGGATAGCTGATCGCATCCCGCGCCGCCTGCTGTATGGAATGGCAAAAAGGGGTGTAAGCGGTCAGTCCGCTTTGGTGGTGACGACAGCATTAAGCTGCCCATGTGAGGATGCCGCCATCTGCTTTCGCGCAGATGCAATGGCAGCGCCGATCCCATGGAGATTTTCGACGCAAAAGCTGTTCGTCACAATGACATTTGGGTCTGATTGCGGCTGATAACCGCAATCGTCGATGTAGATCGCAGGTGCCTTCTCAAGGTCAGCCATAATGTCCTCAAGGGCGAAGCGGCCATGGATTTTTATGAACTTCTTAGGGTTGCGCTCAACAACCACGGGCTGGCTTAATTTGCCCGAAAACACTCGCCCTATGTCGAAATCCTTTTGTGATTTCGTCAGCCTCAAAGTGAAGCCATCAGCAGTCCTCCCATCGATATGAACAAGTGCCAACCAGCGTGGGGCGACTAGAAAGGTAAATCTACCCTGAGTGACACTGCATAGCGTCTTGCATTCTATCGTGGGCTGGGAGGTCGTTGGTGACGCGCCAGCCAGCAGAAAGGCGATAATCCACAGCATTGAGTTTTCATCGCACGATAAACTAGCATCTGCAACTGACGCCCTGTCTGGTTCTGGCTAACGGCAAAAATTGGTAGTTTGCTGCCTGCCACGCCTGCCATTAAGGTGAGGATCGGTATTTCTACCGCGATCACTGAACCAACAGCCGTACCAACCTACTCGATTGGTTTCCTAATGGCTGTTTTGCGTGGGTTCCCATCCGGTCCCTTGTTAATTTTAAACTTAGGGTCCAAACCCAATCATCCTCTTGAAAATCGGCACGCACATTGATTCAGGGGGGCTCCGCTGAAGCAGGAGGCCCTTGGAT
>NZ_JAINEZ010000151.1:0-6395 GCF_019873065.1 Sphingobium sp. PNB | reverse complement strand
GCGGCGGCTGGCGCAGTTCAAGGCCTTGTCCGTGGCGGCGGGCGTGCCTTTGCTGGCGACCATGGACGCGCTCTACGCCAGTCCGGCGCAGCGTCCCCTGCAGGATGTGCTGAGCTGCATTCGCGAAGGCACCGGCATCGCCAGGGCAGGGCGCCTGCTGGAGGCGAATGCGGAAAGGCATATCCATGACCCTGCCGAAATCGCCCATCTGTTCCGCGATTGCCCGGAGGCAGTGGCGGAAAGCGGACATTTGCTGAGCCGGGTGCATTTCACGCTCGACCAGCTTGCCTATGAATATCCCCATGAACCGGTGCCGGAAGGATGGACGGCGCAGCAATGGCTGGAGGAACTGACCTGGTCCGCCGCCCATGCCCGCTATGGCGCGCGTCTTCCCCTGAAGGCCCGCGAGACACTGGAAAAAGAATTCGAACTGATCGCCAAGCGCAACTATGCCTATTATTTCCTGACCGTGCATGACATCGTCGCCTTTGCCCGGACCAAGGGTATCCTTTGCCAGGGACGCGGATCGGCGGCGAACAGCATGGTCTGCTTCCTGTTGGGCGTGACATCCATCGATCCGCTCAAGCACGACCTGCTCTTTTCCCGCTTCGTATCCGAAGATCGCAACGAACCGCCCGACATCGACGTCGATTTCGAACATGAGCGGCGCGAGGAGGTGATGCAATATATCTACGAACGTTATGGCCGCCATCGCGCCGGGATCGCCGCGACCGTCATCCATTACCGTTCGCGCAGCGCCGTGCGGGAAGTGGCGAAGGCGCTGGGCCTTAGCGAGGATGTGTCGGCCCGCCTCTCCAGCACGGTGTGGGGCAGTTATTCGAGCGACATGAACGATGCGCGGATCGTGGAGGCGGGCTTCGCGCTCGACAATCCGCAGATCGCGCAGTTGAAGGCGATTGTCGACCAGTTGCTGTCAGAGCCCTTTCCGCGCCATCTTTCGCAGCATGTGGGGGGCTTTGTGCTGACGCAGAACCGGCTGGACGAGACGGTGCCGCTGCATCATGCGGCGATGGAGGATCGCAGCTTCATCGAATGGGACAAGGATGACATCGACGCGCTCGGCCTGATGAAGGTCGACGTGCTGGCGCTGGGGATGCTGAGCTGCATCCGCCGGGCGTTCGACCTGATGCGGGAACAGGGGCTGGGCGATCACCAGCTGACGGTCGATATGGAGGCGGCGGACGAAGCCGTCTACGACATGCTGTGCAAGGGCGACAGCATCGGCGTTTTCCAGGTGGAAAGCCGGGCGCAGATCAACATGCTGCCCCGTCTGAAGCCACGCTCCATCTATGACCTGACCGTGCAGGTGGCGATCGTTCGTCCCGGGCCGATCGAGGGCAATATGGTCCATCCCTATCTGCGGCGGCGATGCGGGGATGAGAAGGTCGAATATCCCCGGCCGTCCCCCCATCATGGACCAGCCGATGAACTGGAGAAATTGCTGGGCGAGACTTATGGCGTGCCGCTGTTCCAGGAACAGGCGATGAAGCTTGCGATCAAGGCGGCAGGTTTCGAGCCGGCGGAGGCCGACGCCCTGCGCCGCGCCATGGCGACCTTCCGCAATGTCGGCACGATCCATCATTTTCGCGAGAAGATGATCAGGGGCATGGTGGAGCGGGGCTATGAGGCGGAGTTTGCCGAACGCTGCTTCAAGCAGATCGAGGGTTTCGGCAGCTACGGTTTTCCCGAAAGCCATGCCCTGTCCTTCGCGCGGCTGGTCTATGTGTCGGCCTGGATCAAATGCCATCAGCCGGCGGTGTTCGCCTGCGCGCTCCTCAATTCGCAGCCCATGGGTTTCTACGCCCCGGCCCAGATCGTGCGCGATGCGCGGGAGCATGGCGTCACCGTGCATGATGTCGATGTGAATATGAGCGGGTGGGACAATGCTCTCGAACCGCTGCTGCGGTCGCGGGACGACGGTCGGGGCGAGGGGGCGGGGCGGGCCCTGGCGCTGCGCCTTGGACTGCGGCAGGTGGATGGTTTTCGGGAGGATTGGGCGAAGCAACTGGTTGCGGCGCGAAAGGAAGGGCTGTTTTCCACCATGGAGGATCTGGCGCGCCGGGCGGGATTGCCGGCGCGGGCCTTGCGGTTGCTGGCGGACGCCGATGCCTGCCGCTCGCTGGGGAAGGACCGGCGGGCTGCCCTGTGGGAAGCGCGGCGGGCGCCTTCGGACGAATTGCCGCTGTTCGCCGCCGCCAAGGCGCAGGAACTGGGGGAGGAGCCGGATGCGATGCTGCCTGCCATGGCTTTGTCCGAGCATGTCGAGGCCGATTATCTGGTGACGCGCCTGTCGCTCAAAGGGCATCCGATGCAATTCCTGCGCCCGGTCTTCGCGGCGGAGGGCGTGCTGAGCTGCGCCCAGATTTCGGCGGCGAAGAACGGAGCCCTGGTGAAGACGGCCGGCGTGGTGCTGGTGCGGCAACGGCCGGGCAAGGGCAATGCGGTCTTCATCACTATCGAGGATGAGACGGGAATCACCAATATTCTTCTATGGGCGCGATTGTTCGAAATGCAGCGGCGTCCGGTCATGGCGTCGCGGCTGATGCTGGTCGAAGGGGAAGTGCAGCGCAGCAAGGAAGGCGTCGTCCACCTGATGGCTTCCCGCGTGCATGACAGGACCGCGGAATTGTCACGGCTTTCGCAAGCGGATGTGCAGGAGGCTTCCCGCACGCGCCAGAGGCACGCTTCAGGACATCCGCGCAATGTGCGGATATTGCCGCAATCGCGGGATTTTCATTGAGACTGAAGGGTGGTTGAGCTTGTCGTTCCAGAGAGGAGAGAGGCGAGAAAATCTCAGTTATTTTCAAAAATACATAGAAATATTTCATCCTATACTATAGTTTTTCGGTATTATTTCGAATATAGATGCGAAAATAAATCAATTAATTTCTATCTATATTGATATAACTAAAGTTATATACTATTCAGTATAACTAATTTATGTTAGAAAATCATATTTCATTAACCGATAATATTTAAAACCCCGCCTGTGATCTGGAGCGATGCTCCACGCAGGAAGGGAATGGGAATGTTCGGCAGAGCGGTGGGGCGGTTGCTGCGGGACAGGACGGGCAATGTCCTGATGATGGCTGCAGCCTCCATGCCAGTACTGGTCGGCGCGGCGGGCCTGGCGACAGACACGGTGCAATGGACCCTCTGGAAACGACAGATCCAGCGCCAGGCGGACAGCGCCGCGCTGGCTGGAGCCTATGCGGTCGCGCAGGGCTTCAGCGCGTCGGACAGCGCGACATCGGACATCAACCGCATGTCATTGGTCACCCTGACGCAAACCCCGACGATCGAAAATGCGCCGACGACAGGTTCCTATGCCGGCAACAGCAAGGCGGTGCGCGTGGTGCTGCAAACCTCGGCGGAGCTGCCCTTTTCGAAGATATTGGGGGTGAAAGCGCCGGTCATCTATGGCGAAGCGACCGCAGCCGTGGTGGGCAGCGGTGACTATTGCGTCGTCTCGCTCGAAAAGACGAGTGCGGTCGGCATCACGCTCCAGGGCAATGCCACGGTCAATCTGGGCTGCGGCATCGCCACCAATTCGCGGGCATCCAACGCCGTCTATGCAGGCGGCAGCAGCGTGGTGACGGCAAGCCCGGTGGCGGCGGTGGGCGGGCTCTCGTCCAGTTCCAACTATGCCACTGGTACCACGCTGATGCCCTACAGCTTACCGGTGATGGACCCCTATGCAGGGTTGCCCACGCCTACTGCGGCGAATTTGACGGGTTGCAACAAGAAGCTCACCGCCAAGAACGGGGAGACCCAGCCCTATTCGCCGGGTTGTTATAATAATATCGACATCAAGGGGACGGTCAATCTGGCTCCGGGTGTTTATTATATTGACGGCGGCACCTTCGATGTCGGTGCACAGGGGGTACTCAACGGCACCGGCGTCACCATCATCCTGACCAGCAGTAACGCAGCCAATAACCCCAGTTCCATCGCCAACGTCAATATCAATGGCGGTGCGACGCTCAACCTGAAGGCGCCGACGGACCTCAGTGACCCTTATCATGGCGTCCTCTTCTACCAGGACCGACGCGCACTGGATTCGCAAACCAACACGATCAACGGCAATGCGAGTTCCGTCCTGCAGGGCGCTTTCTATTTTCCGGGCCAGGCGCTGTCCTTCAGCGGCACATCGGGCATGACCACCGACTGCGTGAAGATGGTGGGCAAGCGCGTCACCTTCATCGGGAACAGCAATATCGTCAATCAATGCAAAGATACGGGAGTCGATAAATTCACGGCCACGCTGGTGAAGCTGGTGGGATGATGAAGCGGCTTCTCTCCGACCGATACGGCAACAGCACCGTCGAACTGGCGATCATCATGCCGGTCCTGGTCCTGCTGACCTTCATGGCGGGGGATGTCGCCATGGCGTTCAAGGCGAAGATCGGGCTCCAGCGCGCGGCGGAGCGCACGGCGCAACTGGCGGCTGCGGGCGGCTACACCAACGACACCACAGACACTTCGAAGGCCTATAATAATCTGGCCGCAGACGCCGCTGCAGCAGCCGGCGTTCCGACCGGCAACGTCACCGTCACGCCCACGCTGCTCTGCGACGCCACCGTGCAGACCGCCAGCCCGGAGGTTCCTTGCCCCGACGGCCAGCAGACGAAGCGCTATGTCGCGATCAGCATTTCAGGAAGCTATACGCCGATGTTCGCGAAACTTGCCCTCGGCAGCAGATGGTCGTCCCAGGGCATCGCGCTCACCGGCTCGGCCTCGGTGCGCCTGCAATGACGCGCCTGATACGCGACCAGCGCGGCGCGGCGGCGATCGAATTCGTTCTCGCCGTGCCGCCCTTCATCATGCTGCTGATGGGCGCGCTGCAACTCGGCATCATCGCCTGCGCGCGCACCGGCCTGCAACATGCGGTCGACGAAGGCGCGCGCTATGCCAGCATCTTTCCCAGGCCCACCGACGCTGAGATCATCGCCAAGGTGAAGAGCCGTGAATTCGGCCTCGACCCGACCTACACCAACGATCCGACGGTCGTGCAGGGCACGCAATATGGCGTTTCCTACAGGGAAATCACCATGACCTATTCCCGGCCATTGAATTTCATCCTTTACCAGACCCCGGCCATATCGATCAGCTATACCCGGCGAGCCTATTAACGCCTCAACTGGCCCCGGATACCGGACGGGCTGTCGCACCCTGCTTCTGCTTGGAGAGGGGGCTGTGCAGGGGAGGCCATCCCGCTTCCCCTGCACAGATTGTCCGCCATTCGCATGAAACTGCCGCGCTTCTTTTCCTCTTCCGCCTGCGACATGGCCATCGACCTCGGCACCGTCAACACGGTCATCTATGTGCGCGACCGGGGTATCGTCCTCAACGAACCCTCCGTCATCGCGATCGAGACGCGCGACGGCATCCGCAAGGTCAAGGTGGTCGGCAACGAAGCCAAGCTGATGATGGGCAAGACGCCGGCCGGCATCCAGGCGATCCGGCCGCTGCGCGACGGCGTGATCGCGGACATCGACGTGGCCGAGCAGATGATCAAGCATTTCATCGACAAGGCGCTGAACGGCGCCAACCGCTTCGGCCGCCGCCATGAAGTGGTGATCTGCGTACCGACAGGTTCCACCATGGTTGAACGCCGCGCCCTGCGCGACGCCGCCTCCAACGCGGGGGCCTATCGGGTCCAGCTGATCGAGGAACCCATGGCCGCCGCGATCGGCGCCGACCTGCCCGTCACCGAGCCGCGCGGGGCGATGGTGGTCGACATTGGCGGCGGGACGACGGAGGTCGCCGTCCTGTCCCTGCGGGGCATCGCCTATAGCAGCTCGGCACGGGTCGGTGGCGACAGGCTGGACGATGCCATCGCTTCCCACATTCGCCGCACGCATAATCTGATGATCGGTGAAGCGACGTCCGAACGTGTGAAATGCGAACTGGGCGCCGCGACCTCACCCGATGGCGAAGGCCGCCGGATGACGGTGAAGGGCCGGGATCTGGTGAACGGCCGCCCCGCCGAAATGTCGATCAGCGAGGCGGAAATCGCGGATGCGCTGTCCGAGCCGGTCGGCCAGATCAAGATGGCGGTGATGACCGCGCTGGAACAGACCGCGCCGGAACTGTCCGCCGACATCATCGAGGAAGGGATCACCCTGACCGGCGGAGGCGCGCTGCTCCGGCGTCTGGACGAAGCGTTGTCCGACGCGACCGGACTGCCCGTCACGGTCGCGGACAAGCCGCTGATCTGCGTGGCCATGGGCGCAGGCCGGGCGCTGGAAGACCGCGCCTATGACGGTGTGCTGACGGTTTCCTGACATCCGCCTGCCGTAAGTGACGGCAGGAATGGGTGGAATCAGGACATTCCCCCTCCCGCAGGCGGGAGGGGGTTAGGGGGCTGTCTC
>NZ_JAINEZ010000150.1:0-6478 GCF_019873065.1 Sphingobium sp. PNB | reverse complement strand
CCGCAGGCGCAACCCCGCTTCTTCCGCCACGAAGGCCAGGCCGAACGCCTCCACCAGCGGCGCCAGCGCATCGCCCACATCCGCGCCACCAGCCGCCATGCCGGCGACCGCGCCCAGCCCATCGCCGGTCAACATCCCCCCGCTCAACGCCGCCGCCAGACCGGCAATCGCGACCGGCCCCTCGTCCGCCTCCACCTCGAAGGTCAGCGAAGGAATGCGGTTACCATAATCCGCCAGCGCCAGATCCTCGAACACGGCGTAGGCGATCCCCCGATGCGCCGGCGTCGCTCCCACGCCCTCCGCTGCCGCGATCAGCGAATCGACCGCCTGATCCTCGCCTCCGCCATGCAGCCTGAACGCCCCCAGCTCGGTCTTGAAGTCCCCCGCCGCCCCGCGCAGCAGATTGCCGTCCGCCCAGATGCGCCGCACCGACCGCACGGCCCGCGCCGACAGCGCCACGGCAAAGCTCGCCGAATAGCTGTAGCTGGTGACGCTGGGCCGCCCCTTGCCTCCGCCGCTCCTGCGCCTCGTCTCCTTGAGGTCCGTCGCCCAGATCACGGTTCCCGCCACCCGCAGCGTCCCGAACAGCCTCGGCACCTGCGACCCATAGGTCGACGTCTGGACCTGAACCTCGTTCAGCCGCCGCCCCTCCACGCCCTTGGGCCTGAACAGCACCGCATGATCGAAGGCATTGCCGATCAGCCCGCCGATGACGCCCCCCAACGGCCCGCCAATGGCCGTGCCAAGGGAGGTCAACACGATCGTCGCCATAGATTCTCCTATTCCGCCCGCCAGTAACCCAGCACCGGCCAGGGCGAAGGCCCCGGCATCTCCACGACGCGCCCCACGCCCGCATGGGCATGGACATGCCCGCCCGGCACGACGATCATCAGGTGCAGTTGCAACGGCCCCGGCCGCACCAGCGCCAGATCGCCCTCGCGCGCCGCATCGACCCGCCGCAACCCTGCCGCGCGCAGCCAGTCCGCCGCCCGGCCCTCATCCCCGGACCGCAGCCCATATCCCTCCGGCGCCGCCCGCCCCAGCACCAGCGCCGCCAGCCCGACGCAATCCAGCCCCCG
The DNA here is from genome assembly GCF_019873065.1 of Sphingobium sp. PNB. NCBI lineage: Bacteria > Pseudomonadati > Pseudomonadota > Alphaproteobacteria > Sphingomonadales > Sphingobiaceae > Sphingobium > Sphingobium sp. PNB. The sequence goes on along the minus strand of NZ_JAINEZ010000150.1, from coordinate 5,399 downwards.
CTCGGGCAGCCGCCCGTGCAGGCGGAACCGCACGCCCACCAAGGCGCGGGCCGCCGCCACGACCCCGCTCACGCCGCCCCCGGATAGCGCGTCAGCAAATCCGTCCCCGGCAGATAGGGCTCCCCCCGAAAATTCACCGCATTGCCGAACCGGCCGACGCACGTCGCCAACTGCCGGTCGCACCCCTCGGTCAGCAGCGCCAGGGCGCCCGCTTCCACCGCAAAGGGCGGCGGATCGGCCAGGCCGACATCCTCGGCGCCATTGTCGATCACCCCCTGCACTATCCCGCCATTGGCCCCGGTCAGCCAGCGCAGCGTCCCGAAGGCGTAGGCTCCCGGCTCCAGCCCGGCCACGCTCACCACCGCATCCTCCACCGCGCCGACGGCCACCACGCGCCGCCGCCCGGCCAGATCGACCCGGCACTGCCTGTCCCCCAGCGCAGCCCGGCAGTCCGGCGAAGTGGACGGCGCGACAGAAGCCTTCAGCGCCGCCATCGCGCCCACCAGCTCCGCTGAAAATGCCCCCGCCTTGCGCGTCACGGCCCCGATCTCCCCCCGCGCCAGCAGCAGCCACAGATCGCCCGGCGCCTCCCACTCGGTCAGCCGCAACTCCAGCCCGGCCCCGTCCCAGCGCCCCGCCATCAGGTCCGCCTCGCTGATCGCATCCGCCACCAGCGCGCCTTCGACATCGCTGTCCGCGCCCTCCACCCCGATGCCGCTGCGCACGGCGGAAGGCGTCATCCCCGGCGCCGCCCGATAGAGCAGATGGCCGATCTCCAGATCGCGATCATGGCTCGTCAGCCCGATCGTCACCCCGTCCCGCCGCTCGATCCGCCAGCAAAAGGCCAGCGTCGCCAGCGGCTTCTCCAACGCTTCCAGCCCGCTCATTCCCTGATCTCCACCAATGGCACCGACGGCGCCTCGCCCGCCGCGAAGGTCGCCCGGTTGATGTCCAGCCGGTCCTCGGCAAAGCGCACCGGCACGTCGAAGCGGAAACCGGCCGTCAGCACCGCCCCCTCGGCGGGCGCGACATCGAAGGCGATCACGCCCAGCCCGGCATGGCTCCAGCCGCCCGCCATCTCCACGCCGTCCACGGCGACCCGGATGGTCCCCGCCACCGGCCGCGTGATCCGCCGCGCCTGCGCCTCCTCGCCCGCACCGTAGAAGCGCTGCAAGGGAAACTCCGCACGCACCCCGTCGCCCAGCCCCAGCCGCTGGTCCAGCGGCCCCGGCGCCTCCCCCATGCCGCAACTGCGGTCATCGAAGGGATCGCTGAACCGGAACCCCCGCGCCGCGCCCCGCCGCGCCCGGAAGAAGGCGATCAGCACCGCCATGTCCGCCTCCGACCGCACGCCCGGCCCGGCATCGAAGGACAGGCGCGCATTCGCCCAGTCGCTGCTGCGCCGCTCATGCCCCGAAACGCTCTCCACGACCTGCGTCGAAAAGGTCGGCGCGACACTCGCTTCCCGTCCAACGTCCAAAGGAAAGGACACATCGTCAAAGGCTTGCACATCTTCCTCCCCATTTAATCTGAAGCAGGTGAAGCCGTCCCGCGCCACCTGCGGCAGCGCCCAGATGAAGGTCGCCGCCGTCCCCCGCCGCACCGCCGCATCCGCCGCCGCCGCGATCTCCCCCCATTGCGCGGCATCCTCCCCGCGCAGCACGAAGCCCGAAAGATAATGCTGCGCCTCGACCGGATAGCCGAGCCGCTCCACCGCCAGTTCGACGCCCCGCGCCGTCAGCCGCTCGCGCCCCTGCGTCACCCAGTCATAATCTTCCAGTTGCAGCACATCGAAGGCGGGCGACGCCCATCCCAACGGCATGTTCGCCCGCTTGGCTTCCGGCGCCAGCGGATCGAGCACCGTGGGCAGATAGGCGAGCAGATGCGTCACCGCCCCCGGCGCCACCCCCTTCACCCAGGCGCAGAGCGCCGCCGTCGATGCCGCCAGCACTTCGCCCGCCCGGTTCAGCAACGCCTTCTGCCCGGCGCTCAGCGTCCCCCGCACATCCGGGATCGACACCAGCGCCGTCCCGAACGCCGCCCGCGCCGCATCGTCATACAGGCAGATGCGCCCGTCGGCGGGCATCACCCACCACCAGGGCTCGCCCACCTGAAATCCGATCTCCAGTCCAGCCGCCAACCCAATGGAAACAAAGGCCCCTGCCACCAACCGCAAATAGCTCATCGCCCCGTCATGCGCAGGGGAAAGCAGGGTGGAGGGCGGCGACCAGCCCGTCAGCGCGGGAGAACCATCCTCCGCCCGCTGCTTCCAGTCGTTCCAGCAATGCGCGTCGAACAATTCATAGGAAAGCGACCAGATCACCCCCAGCCCCAGCGCCTTCGCCCGCCGCGCGAAATCGGCATGCCAGGCGGCGCAGGGCGCGTTCAGCACCCCGCCGGCCAGGCTGATGTAAAATCCGCCGCCCAGCGGTTCCAGCCGGAAATAATGGCTCATCCCGACATAATGGTTGATGTCCCCGCGATAGCCCAGCGCATGGATCGACGCGACGATCCGCTCCGGCGTCTGGTTGAAGCAGTCGTCATAGCCGGTCGCCATCGACAGCCCATGTTCGGGCAGCACCGCATCGCCCACGCGCAGCACCGACCCGGCCCCGTCGCAGCGCATGTCGGAAAGCTCGCACCACCCCTCGACCCCTCCGGCAAAGGCGGCGCTCCCCGCATCGTAACCGGGCGCGGCGATGGAGATGAACATCCGGTCCACATCGCCTGCCCAGACCTCTTCCCCTTCGCTCAACAGGAATCCGCTCCTGATCGCGGCAAAATCCAGTGTGATCACAGCATCTTCCGGCCCGCCGCTCGCATAGTTCCACAAGCGCACATACCAGGCCCGCGCATGCCCCGCCGCGTCCCTCCCCTCGATGGTCAGCGTCGGCCCATGCGTCTGGTCCAGCCGCCGCAGCCCTCCGCTCCGCCAGCGGAAGCGCAGCACGCAATCGCGAAAATCCCGATCCGTCTCATAGGCCAGCAGGGCATGGCTCCACTTGTCCTCCGCCTCCCAGATCAGCCCCGCCAGATCCCCGGACCCGTAAAAGACGGCATCCACCCGAAGCGCGTCCGGCGCGGTGGTGACGACACTCGCCATCATCGGCCGGGGAAAATTGACGGTCCAGTGCGTCGGCGCGAACCGCTTCATGAACCGCGCCTCCTGCCCCCGCCGCGCATCGGCCAGCCAGTAAGCCAGTCTACTCATCCGCTTATCGCCCCCCTGACCGCCCGGGCCACCTGCCGCGCGCTGCGCGCCAGCAATCGGGCGCTATCCGTCCCCTGCCCCTGCACCGCGATGCTCACCCGCACATCCCGCGCGCCACCGCCGCCATGGGGAACAACCTGCCCGCTCGCGGTGGGCACAAAGACCTCCGGCCCCCGCTCCCCCACGACATAGGCGCGCCCCGGCGCCACCGGCCCGCCGGTAGCGCGTCCCGGCAAGCCCAACACGGACGCCGCCAGCCCGATCAGCCCGCCATCGCCCCCGATGCCGTTCATCCCGGCCCGCAAGGCGCTGGCCGCAATGTCGTCCAGCACCCGCAGCGCAATGGCCTTCAGCTCCTCGAAACCGAACTGCCCGGTCCGCACCGCCCGCAACAACCCCTGCTCGATCCGCCGCCCGGCCCGCTCCGCTCCCGTCGCAAGAGGCCCTTCCAACTCCCCCCGCATCGCCTCGACATCCCGCGCAAAACCCTGCCTGTCCGCCCGCACCCGCACGACCAGATTGTCGATCTCCTCGTCCATCCCTCTCACCTCGCAACCGAAAAGAAAAAGCCCCTCCCTTCAGGGAGAGGTTTGGGGGAGGGCAAAGCCCCACATTCCAACCTCAATCCGGCATCCCGGCCCGCAACCTCTCCAACTCCCCGCGATCCATCCCCACGCGCGCCTCGTCCTCATCCCCATGAGCCGCCCGCAACACGCTCTCCAGTTCCGCGGGCGTCGACCGCCAGAACTCCTCCGGCCGCCATCCCAGCAACCACCCCGCGACCCCTGCCAGCCGCGCCGCCGTTTTGAAAAAGCTCATCGTCCCCCCAAAATCTGCCCGAGTATCCCGCGCAGAACCGGCGTCAGCTTCGCCAGCCCCGCCGCCACGATCGCCTCGCCCAAAGCCTCCCGCGTCAAGCCGGCCGGCGGCTCCGCCAGGCAATGCCAGAACAGCCCGGCCATCTCGCCCAGCGACAGCTTCCCGTCCGCCGCCCGCTCCACCAGCGCGAACAACGGCCCCAATTCCTCCTCGGCCGCCACCAAAGCCGCGAAACTGGGCCGCAGCACAAGGCGCTCCCCACCCAGTTCCAGCGCAGCCTCGCCCCGGGCACCGTTAGCTGGGGCGCCATTGCCCCCGCTCACAGCGACACCACCGGCCCGGAACTTTCCAGGCTCAGCGCATAGTTGCGCTCGCCATTATAATCCCCGGCATAGTCCAGCCGCGTCACCAGAAAGCGCCCGCGCATCTTCTCGCCGCTTTCGAAGCTCAGCTCATAATCCTCGATGGTCCCGGCCAGCGCATGGTTGCGCAGCCGCACCTCCGCCGCCGATCCGGTGAATATGCCCGCCGCCGACACGCTGACGGATCGCACGCCCGCACCCGACAGCAGCTCGCGCCAGCCGCCCGATCCCTTGTGCGTGACGTTCACCGCCTCGCCGTTGACGGACAGTTGCGTGGTCCGCATCCCGGCCACGGTCGCATAGGCCGCAGGCGCCCCGCCATCGCCTATTTTCAACAGAAACGCGCTTCCTTTTTCCACGCCCATGGCGCATTCTCCTCTACGATAAACCGTGCAAGATTCGGGATTTGGAGAGAGGCCCCCTATGTTCGTCACCGCCCCCCTGATGCTGTTGCTGGCCGCCGCTCCGCAGGGCGGCGTCGATGTCGGCACTGGCCGCAAGGACTATTCGCAGTGCCTGTCGAAACAGATTCAGCCCGCCATCGACAAGAAACTGTCGCTCGGCGATTTCCAGTCCGCGCTGAAGAGCGAATGCGGCGCCAAGGAAGCCGCCTTCCGCGCCGCCATCGTCGCCGACGACAAGTCGAGCGGCATGTCGGACAAGGACGCGCAATCGGACGCCGACGACCAGATCAGCGAATATCGGGACAAGATCGTCGGAGAATATGAAGACTATTCGAAGCCGGGCAGCTAAGCCCGCACCACCCGCACCCGATAATCCGCCAGGGCCTGCCACCCGTCCCGCGCCGCCGTCCGCGCCACGCGGGACCGCACCAGCCGCGCGCCAACGACCCGCCAGCCCTCCACCGGCCCCAGCGCCCGCATCGCCGCATCCACCCGCTCCAGCAGGCCGCCCAGCCGCGCAGGCGCCTCCCCCACGTCGAACAGGCTGACCGCCACGGTCAGTTCCCGCCCCTCCACATCCTTCGCGCCCCAATCCAGCGCGAT
>NZ_JAINEZ010000149.1:0-6524 GCF_019873065.1 Sphingobium sp. PNB | reverse complement strand
CTGGATGGTTTGTTGGGTGAGAAACGGCGCAAAACAGGATGGATGCGTGCAGAGGCGGCCGGAGATCCTGAGCCCTGGCGACAGCGGGCCATTCTGGGTCGCGGACGCTGGGACGCGGATGCGCTGCGTGACATCGTGCGTGACTATGTCGTGGAAAACCTTGCCACAGCTGACGCGGTCCTGGTCATCAATGAGACCGGCTTTCTCAAGCAGGGCAAGTCCTCCTGCGGTGTCGCTCGTCAATACACGGTGAGTAGCCCCTAGATTTCTGGACGCCTTCTATCCTAATTTTGAGGACAGGAGACGACGATGGGGAAGCCCAATTTCAGCGATGAGTTCAAGCGTGATGCGGTGGCCCAGATCACCGAGCGCGGGTATCCGGTAGCGGAGGTTTCCGAGCGGCTCGGCGTCAGCCAGCATTCGCTGTACGCATGGAAGCGGCAACTGGCGAAGGTGGTGTCTGGCGATGCCGGCAAGGATGCCGAGATCCGTCAGTTGAAGCGCGAGTTGGCCCGGGTGACCGAGGAGCGCGATATACTAAAAAACGATCGCGGGTTTGGCCCGCCTGTTCGCGGTAGAAACGGGCCGTGGTATGATGGCAGGCGGAGGGTCGCGGCCGTTAGCTTATTGGTGGTGTGATACCCCGTTAAAAAACGTGGCCCGTGGGCATTTGCGTACTTGAGAGTGGTGGCGCCGTCCTCGGCGACCCCGGTTAGGAAGATGACGGTTTGCATCGCCCATACCCTCCAGTTGTGATGGAGGAATGGAGTGAACAAATCAAAATCGGGCGGCATTGACGCTCTACCCATGCTGTCGCCTGGCGCGGCAGCCATTGATATCGGTTCGACCATGCACATGGCGGCGGTCAATCCCGATGTCGATGATCGCCCGGTCGTATCGCTCCGGTGAGGGCCGCCTTGCGGTGATCGGCTGATATTTCGAGATGGTACCGGTGCAAGCGCCGGTGTTTGCACCGATACTAAGGACGGTGCGATGAGTCAGATCACGGTAATTTCGGGGCCGGAGCGGCGACGTGTATGGACCGACCAGCAGAAGCGCACACTCGTCGCGGCGGTTTCGGCGCCCGGTGCTAACGTGGCGGAGATTGCCCGCCGTGCCGATCTGCGGCCGAACCAGATCTACAGATGGCGGCGGCAGATGGGGCAGGCAGCCCAAGGCTTTGCAGAAGTGCAGGTGCAGCCCGATCCGATGCCAGTGACCGGATCGGCGATCACTGTGGAGTTCGAGCGGGCGATCGTGCGGATAACTGCTGGCGCCTCGCCGGGGCTGGTGTCGGCAGTACTGCGGTCGGTCAAGCCGTGATCCCAGTCCCCTCCGGCGTTCGGATATGGATTGCAACGGGGCACACGGACATGCGGCGCGGCATGCGCAGCCTGGCCCTGCAGGTGCAGCAGAGCTTCGGATGTGATCCCTTCGCCGGGGATCTCTACATTTTCAGGGGACGCCGCGGCGACCTCTGCAAGATCATCTGGCATGATGGTGTCGGCATGTCGCTTTATGCCAAGCGTCTCGAGCGCGGGAAGTACATCTGGCCTTCGGCCGTGGACGGGGTGATTGCCATCTCCCCTTCGCAGATGGCCTGCATGTTGGAGGCTATCGACTGGCGTAACCCCAGGCGGATTGATGGCGTTGAGCTTACAGCATTCGATGAGCGTAGCGATCACCGCCCAGTTGTCGCCGCCCTCATCGGAGCCGGCGAAAAGGGCATTCTTACGGTTATGCATACATTTCCATAACCGTAAAAACTGGTTATTCGCCGGTTCAAAGGCAGGCGGTGATCGCGCTGCCGCCATCTAGGGGGCGTTTGCGGGAGGGGGCGGAATCCTACGCTAAGGATTTGGGCCAGCGATATTCCCCGGTTAGATTGATGTGTTCCCATCCCAACGGCGAGACGTGGGCGAGTAGATCAGGCGCGATATGGGTACCGCTGGCGGCCCGGGTATTGACGACCTCGCCGAGCTTCATGGTGTTCCAGAATATGATGATGGCGGCGAGCAGGTTCATTCCGGCGATGCGATAGTGCTGGCCTTCGCCGGATCGATCCCGGATTTCACCTCGGCGGTGGAAGCTGATGGCGCGCTTTAGGGCGTGGTGGGCCTCACCCTTGTTGAGGCCGATCTGAGCCTGGCGCTGGAGGCCGGCATCAAGAATCCAGTCGATCATGAACAGGGTTCGCTCGATGCGGCCCACCTCTCGCAATGCGAGGGCCAGCTCATTCTGGCGCGGGTAAGAGGCGAGCTTGCGAAGAATCTGGCTGGGGGCGACGATCCCCGCTGCGATCGTCGCCATGATGCGCAGGATGTCGGGCCAGTTGCGCTCGATGAGCGGTTCATTGATCTTACCTCCGACCAGCGCTCGCACATTGGCCGGCGTCGCGTTGGGCGTGAAGGCATAGAGTCTTTTCTGAGGGAGATCGCGGATACGGGGGGCGAACCTGTAGCCGAGCAAGGCGCAGGCGGCGAACACATGATCGGTGAAGCCGCCCGTGTCGGCAAAATGCTGGCGAACGCGGCGGCCCGCGTCATTCATGAGCAGCCCGTCCAGGATATAGGGAGCCTCGCTGACCGTTGCCGGGATCACCTGGGTTGCGAACGGCGCATATTGATCGGACACATGGCTGTATCCCTTGAGGCCCGGGACGTTGCCATATTTCGCGTTGATCAGATTCATCGCCTCGCCCTGCTCGGTAGCAAGGAAGAACTGCCCGTCGCTGGATGCCGATTGCCCTTGTCCCCAGAAGGCGGCCATGGGCAGGGCGGCGTGGGCCTCCACGATCATGGCGAGCGCCCGATCATAGGCGCTGCCTTCGACATGCCAGCGCGCGATCCGCAGCAATTCCCAGAAGCTGTGCGTGTTGGTCGCCGCCGCCATCTTGCGCAAACCGAGATTGACGCCTTCCGCCAGCAACACGTTCATCAGGCCGATCCGGTCGCTGCAGGGCGCGCCGGTGCGCAGATGCGTGAACGCCTCGGAAAATCCGGTTCGCTCATCGACTTCCAGCAACAGATCGGTGATCCTCGCGGGCGGGAGCTGTTGATAGAGATCGAGCACGAGATCCTCGGCCCCTTCGGGCGTGTCGGCCCTCAGCTTGTCGATGTGCAGCTTGCCGTTCTCGATGATGCCGCCTGGGATCGTGCCGGTTCGCGCCGCGCGGCCAAACTCCTTCAGCCGTGTATCCAGTCGAGCCCTGCGCTCGGCCAGCCATTCGCCGGGTCGCAGCGGCACGGCGAGCCGCGCGGTCTGCTCTATCGCCTGTGGCGGGACCAGAAGCTGCTTGAGGTCGCCATAGCGGCGCGATCCCGCCAACCATATGTCACCGGACCGGAAGGCGTCGCGGATGTGGAACAGCACCGCGATTTCCCAAAGCCGGTGGTCGCCGCTGGGCTCAGCGCGAAGATGACGATGCCATTTCGAGTTGGGACGTAGAAAATCCACCGGCGGATCGACCTTGATCCCGTTACGCAGCATCGCAACGGCCGCCAGAAGAGGCGTGGCGATCGGCGCCGCCTGCATGTCGAGCAGGCGCAGCATCCTGGGCGCGTAGAGGCGGAAACGGTGATAGCCGTCCAGCACACGGCTGAGCGGGTCGGCCGCGAGCACGTTGGTCAGCGCGGAGGCCGTGGCGACAAGGGTTCTGAACCGTTCCCAGCCAGGCCCGGTGGCGATTATCCCGTCCAGGGCCGTGCCATCGTCCTGCGCTCCAAGCAAAGCACCACCGATTTCGGCAAAGGACTTCAGCGTGTCCCGAACGGCCGCCTTTTCGTCGGCGATCCTGGTGTTGCAAAGGCGTTCGGAGGCCCGATAGAGACGGCCTACGATGCGATCGTGGGTCTCCACGATGACATCGGCCAGCGATGACCGCCATTCCAGGGTGCAGACAGCGAGGATCGCAAGCCGCCTGTCTTCGGGCAGATCACGCATGCCGTCGGCGTAATAGCGCTCGCCCTGCCGGCGAAGCCGGGTCACACGATGCGCCGGCACGCCGTCCAGCAAATCCGCCGGAAGATCGAACCTTTGAAGATATTCCAGTCGATCCATCAGCCGGTTAGCGGCTGCTGAATTTGCGCCAACCTCGAACTGTCGCAGCCATACGAAGCGCGTGACGCGACCATCCACCGTATCCTCCAACAGGTGAGCCAAATTCTCGCTCAGGGTTGGCGTGATGCGATGGGCGATAAGATCCTCGATCCGGCGCTCGGCCTCAACCAGCGCATCGGCGCAAAGGCGCTCGATCGTCGAGGAGCCGGGAAGGATCGTGCGGGTGCGGCGACACTCCGCAACGAAGCGACGGGCAAGATCCTCATTCGATGTCGCCGCCTCGGCTTCCCGAGCGATCCATTCGCGCAAATCCCGTGCGCCCCGCCCCGAAAAGGAGCGATAGCCGTAGATTCGGCGAAGGTCCGCCAGATGCTCGTGCCGGGTCTCCTCGCGCGCGGCATAGAGGAGTAGATCGTCGCTGGTCAGGCCGAGCTGGGCCGCGATGAAATCCGATACCTGCGCCGGGATCAACTCGCCAGGAGCGAGCACCCGGCCCGGGTAGCGCAGGACGCACAGTTGCAGCGCGAAGCCAAAACGATTGTGGGCGCGCCGGCGCTGGCGGATATGCCCGAGATCCTCATCGCTGAGGGTATAGTGCCGCAGCAGCTCACCTTGATCGACCGGCAAGTGAAGCAGCGCCTCGCGCTGTCGATCGGTCAGGGTCACGCGACGCGGCATACATGCTCCTTATTCTTTCCGAGCTACGGTTTGAGATAGCTTGATTGAGATGCTGGTTAAGATACACAATAGCCCAATCTTATGTGCTCATGTTCGTCACCGCCTCAAACCTTCGTTTGTGATCCATGCTGATCGGCTACGCCCGCGTGTCCAAAGCCGACGGCTCGCAGTCGCTCGACCTGCAGCACGATGCCCTTCGCGCTGCCGGTGTCGAGCCAGGCAATATCTATGATGATCGTGCATCCGGTAGCCGTGATGATCGCCCCGGTCTTGCCGCCTGCCTGAAATCGTTGCGCGACGGCGATGTCCTCATCGTTTGGAAGCTCGACCGGCTCGGCCGAACGCTCACCCACCTGGTCAGCACGGTGCAGAATCTGTCGGATCGCGGTATCGGTCTGCGGGTGCTCACCGGCAAGGGCGCGCAGATCGACACCACGACGCCATCGGGCCGGATGGTGTTCGGCATTTTTGCCACACTGGCGGAGTTTGAGCGGGATATGATCCGCGAGCGCACCATGGCTGGCCTGGCCGCTGCCCGCGCGCGGGGACGCAAGGGTGGCCGCAAGTTCGCCCTCTCCAAGGCCCAGGTGCGGCTCGCTCAGGCTGCTATGGCCCAACGCGACACGTCCGTTTCCGACCTCTGCAAGGAACTCGGGATCGAGCGCGTCACTCTCTACCGCTATGTCGGTCCCAACGGGGAACTCCGGGATTACGGTCAGCGCGTGCTTGCTGCCAAAACGCGATGATGATGACGGGAGCCCCGATCAAACTTACCCAAGCGGACGCCGCAGACGTTGCAGACCTGTACAACCGTTGCAGCGACTATTTCCTGTTGCAGGACGGGGCCGCGCCCACGCTGGACGATGCTCGCGAGCTTTTCTCCGATGTGCCGCCCGAAAAGAGCGCCCACAATCAAGCTGTCCTGGGATGGAAGGGGCCTGGCGGCCTATATGCAATCGCGGCCATCCTCCGCGATTATCCGCGTGATGGCACATGGTATCTCGGCTTCATGATCGTAGATGCCGCACAGCGTGGTCGTGGCGTCGGACGCTCAATTTACTCGACGGTCGAAAGCTGGGCCGCTGCGAGAGGTGCCACAGAGATTCGGTTGGCCGTGCTGGAAGCGAATGAAGCGGCAGAGCGATTTTGGCGTTCTCTCGGCTTCATTGAGTATCGGCGCGTTGGGCCAGACACCTTCAAAATGCGTAGCCATCGCCGGATAGAACTGAGCCGTCGCCTTTCTGGCGCGACCGTAGAAGGCAGCAACAAGTAAGATCTCGCGCCGGCTATCTGGGCGAGCTTGGCGTAGGATTCCGCCCCCTCCCGCAAACGCCCCCATCTACTCCGTCATCGAGACCGCCAAGCTCAATGGCCTCGATCCGCAAGCCTATATCGCGGATGTCATCGCCAGGATCGCAGGCAACTGGCCCGCTGCCCGCTGGGATGAACTCATCCCATGTAACTGGCGGCCAGATCAGCAGCAGATCGCCAACGCCGCCTGAGCCGCGGTCTTCTCGCCACGCTCACAAGGAGATCGCCCATACTCCTGCTCCCGATGCATGGCAGCGCCTCTCCGCGGGCGAAGGCACCAAAGGCGCACGGCTTCATGACTGGGCCTATTGCGAACTCGCCGATCTCGACGCCGACGAATATGATGAGACCAAATCGGGTCTTTGGACCCGCGGCCTGCTGATCCGCCACACTGTAGGGCGACATTTACGGAGGCCGGTTGGCGTCAATTATGATGGCCGGTAAGCGGCCGCACCGAGTGGTGGGATTTGGGTATC
>NZ_JAINEZ010000148.1:0-6677 GCF_019873065.1 Sphingobium sp. PNB | reverse complement strand
CATGCGGTGAAAGCTGCACGTGCGGTTCGGCGGGGGGATCAGGGCTGACTCCATGAGCAGCACCAATCCTACCCGACTGAGCGAATCCGCAGGGCCGCACGAAGCAGAATGCCCCGCCGATATTCTGGGCCTGCTGACGACGACTGACAGCGAATATGCGCTCGATTGGCGCCGGCGTTGCCTTGCCCGATTGCGTCTTCGCTCCCGTGCCCTCCGCAGCGGCGACCGGGTGCGCTTGGCATCCCCATTGCGGTTCACCGACGGAGAGACACGCGATCAATTCATCGTCGAAAAGCGTGGCCGCACCATGCGCTTCCGCGACGCCCAAGGTGGCAGCCTTTGCCATATCAACCACTTCATGGATCGGCACTGGCTCATCGTGCCGACGACCCGGGTCCATAAGACGGTCTTCGGATGAAGGGGAGGCCGTCTATCCTGTTGCACCGATGAGGGAATGTCATGTTCGCCAAGGATGAACCCATCTCGCCCAAGCGCCGCGCCCTGTGCAGCCGCGAAAATGCGGAGCGCATCGCATCGCGGATCTTCGATCAGGGCTTCTGCCCCGTGAGCGTCATCCGAACCGGAGATGCGCTCCAACCCTTCAGGGTTTCGACGGCACCGTCGCAGGATGATCATGTTGAATTGCAGATGGTGTCGTGAGGCGACGCCCTTGTTCCTTCAGCCAGTCGGCATAGGAGAGCGGGCTTTGAGCAATGGCTCGAATGGCGCGCAACATTCGACGCCTGACGATCCATTTGAAGGTCCGCTGGCGTCGAGCGATGTCTGCATAGCTCAGTCCCTCGAGCCGGTTCAACAGAAAAGCCTCGCGGACCTGCACTGGCATCGTCGCCAGAACCGCCTGCCTCACGAGCAGGTCGTCATCTTCAGCATCGCCCCATGCTATGATTTCCCGCCTTCCCCGGATGCGCAACGCCTGCTCGCAATAGGCGCGGTGCCGCTGTCGCAGCGCCCGTTCCGCAGGCTCGATATTTGCGTTTTGCGAGCGACTGGGCTTCTCCCCGTCCATCACCGTCGCGACCATGGCCAGCGCTTCGGCGAGGCACGCCTGGACGGCTAAAGCATCGATGGACAGGCGGCCCGCAATTTCCGCGAAGGACAGATCATCATCTCGGCACAGCAGGAAAATCTCGCCCATCAGCGCGGGCAGATCGTTCACGGCGGCGTCGATGGCCACCAGCCTCGCCGCGTCAGGTCGGGTCTTGGCAGTCTCCCGGGGTAATGGGGAGATTGCTGATGTCCGGTGGGTGTGCGGCATCATGCCTGCACCTCACGCTGTTCGCGCCGCCAACCATTCGGGCGGCGATGGCCGGTCACATCATGGACATGGTCGAGCAGCGTGCGAAGCAATGGTGCAACCTTGCTTGTCGTGAAGCCGCCATCGTCCGGTCGCGCTTCAAATCGATGGGCATGGCCCCACTTCCAATATGGCGAAAGGACGGCTGCTAACCGCGCCATGTCCGGGCAGCCATGCCCGAAGCCGGTTGCGTTGGCATAGGCAAGCGACTTGGCGACATCGAGACGGATGTGCCGCGCATTCCATTCGTCGGAAAAGCCGATGTCGAGCAAGTAGGAGGACAGGCCCAGTTGGACGACAATGCCGGATCGATACAGCATTTCGCCGACGTCATTGCCGCAGATGCCCTGGTTCAATCCCCACAAGAAGGACTCTGCATTATGATAGCGGAACCGGCTCAGACTTCGGCCCTCCCTGGTCCGCGCAAGGGTGGCTGGCTGGTCTTCATACTGCGTGTGCAGCACGGCCAGCGCATCGCTTGCGGGCGATACGACTGCCACAACCGGGGCGGCCGTGAGTGCCCGCAAAAGATCGCGGCGTGACGGGCGGGGATCAAACTCATCCATATGCGCCTCCTTTTCCGCATCCGATGCGGTCCTTGCGGAGAAGCCGGGATGGACAGGGCACGGTCCCGGCGCTTTCCACATGATTCGCGGCGATTCCATTGCGATGGGCCAACCAGCGGATTGGCCGAATGGCAATATACGCCACCGTTTATTGCATAAACGACGTCGTATATGTAAATAAACGGTGGCGTCAATAGCTTTGGCTTGGAGATTGCAGATATGACCGTTAGCGACGAAGCAATGGGACGAAGGCCGCTTGGAATGAAGCCGACTACGGTCAGGCTATCGGAAGAGACGATCAGCCGTATCGATGCGCTGGTCGGCAACCGACGCTTCGCGCTATTTGTCCGCGAGGCGGTCGAGAATGAGTTGCGCCGCCGGGAAGAGCCGGAGAAGGCGAAGGATTAAGCCGCTTGATCGGCTGATTGAACCTGCTGGATCCGATGCAGAGTTCCGGCGGGAAGCTGCGAGGCCGGATCGACCCCGCAGCCTGAAAGTGACGCCTAGCGGCGCAACGCCTCGTCCATCCACCAGGATGGACCCTGTCGGAAATCCTCGGCCATTCCGATCATTGGTCCGTCCGGTTCATCGGCGACATAGGGCCGTTTGACCGGCATCGTCGGGATCTTCAGGCGCATCTGTTCACCCGCGACCCGCCCGCGCGGTTCGAGGAGAGTTTCGAGCCATTCGAGATCGTCGAGCATCTCGATCACCCCGCGGCCCGCCAGGCAGAAATAGATGCAGCGCTGGAAATCGTCGCAATTGTCGTTCGACAGGATCGACATCAGCTTCCGCTTTCCCGCTGCGGCGCCATCAAGGACCCACTGCGCGGCTTCCCGCAGTTCCCGCACCGAATAATAGGCGTCCTCCACCGGCATGTTGATGCAGGCGTTGGCGATCATCCGGCGCGTCGGCCGATTTTCCGCGTCGAGCGCGGCATCGCGCAGGCCAATGTCGAGATCAAAATGGCGGCGAATGTCTTTCTCAAGGCTCATGGGCACATCTCCTCGGAAAAGAACATATAGAGAACAATTCGCCGGGTCAAGCTTGGTTCGACCGGCAGAAGGAGAGGGGGAGCGAAGCCGTGAAGCAAAAAGGAGTACAACATGACGATCTTCCTACCCTCAGCCCAGCCGACCATGAGCATTTGGGGCGCCATCCAGAGCGCCGATCAGATCGCGCCCGGCATCTGGCATGTGTCGACCCCGAGCCACGGTGGCATCCTCTTGTCGGAGCAGCGGCAGGCGGCGATGCCCGATGCGCTCCGGCGCGACGAGCCCTTCTACGAGGAGGACGTTAACTGGGCGCTCGTCTATCTGGGTTTCGAGGCCGAACTGCGCCGGGTCGATCGGCCGGCCATGGGCGCGGCAATCCTGCTGGCGCACGACACCGTTCGATCCTGGCGGCCGCAGGCCTACAGTGACTTTACTGGCAAGCCAGTCACGCCCCGCGACAGTCATGTGCTGCGCGCGATCGCGGCCTATGAAGCCGTGATCGGCGAGGTCGTGGTGGTCGCCGCCTTCGGCTCTCATGCCGATTGGGTGCCGGAGGGGAAGACCGGGGTCATCGGCCGACGGGTGCTTAGCGTCGATCATCTGGGACATGCGACCTATGAGATGATCGACCATCGTGCCCTGGTCGATGCCGAGCGCTATGACAGCTGCCAGATCGTCAACAGCTTCACGGCGATCGGCGCCGAACCGTTGCCGTGACGATGGAGATCATCGTCGGGTTGCCGCATCTGGGCAAGGGGCCGATCCTCGACCGCGTGGTTGCGCTACGGCAACCGGCGCTTATTTCGGCCAACTGCCTTTCCAGATATTCCGCGAGCAAGGGATGGCGCGATTGGACGAGATGGAGAACCGGGCAGCTCGCCAACGCTCGTCCGCTGGCATCGCTTCATCTCGACAGCGCGGGTTTCGTCGCGACGGCGCGCTATGGAGCATTCCCCTGGTCGATCGCCCATTATGTGGCGCTTGCCGCCGCCTTTCCATTCCGATGGTGGGCCAGCGCCGACTATTGCGTGGAACAGGAAATTGCCGCTGACCGCGCACAGGTGCTTGAACGGCTGTCACGCACCATCGCGGCCAATTTCGAATGCTGCCGCCGCGCCGATGATCATGGTATCTTGTCGACCATGATGCCGGTGATCCAGGGCCGTCGACCCTGCGATTATGAGCGCTGCCTCGACGCGCTATGGGGATTGATCGAGCGTGCGCCGCTTATCGGTGTCGGCAGCATGTGCCGTCGCGAGGTCGCCGGACCTGAAGGGTTGATCGCGGTGGTCGAGCATCTCGACCGGATCTTGCCGCCGTCAACCCGCCTCCATCTGTTCGGCGTCAAAGGCCCGGCCATTCCCTATCTGCTTCCGTTCGGGAAGCGGATCCGCTCGATTGACAGCCAGGCCTATGGCACCAGCGCGCGTCGCGAGGCCCTGAGCCGGGGCATCTCAAAGACCGACCGCTTCGTTGCGGACCATCTTGAGACCTGGCTGGGCCGTCAGGCCGAGCGGCTTGGCGATGCGCCAAAAGCTCTGCCCATAAACGCTCCCAATATCACGGATGCCCTGCCGGCCGATGGGTGGGAAGCGGCGATCGCGCAGGCGCGGGGCGAGATCCAATCCTTGATCGAACAGGGTGAACTCGACCATGATGCGCTGGTCGAGCCTTGGATCCAAACATGGGCGGCCGAGATCTACCATAGTCGCAGGGATGCGTTCGGAGGAACGGCTATCCGCGCAGCGGCATGATGTCAGCCGTCATTATCATGTCCGTTCGCGCGCTCCCGTTTATCCTGGTCTGAACGATCCGAGGCGATCACGCGCACGCCCAACGCCTGGATGATCTGCATGACGTCAGGAGCGAGCTTCGCATCCTCCCACTCGGCTGCGCCGGACCATGGTTCCTCAGGCGAGACAGGGGTGAGCTCTCCGGACGAAAAGTCCATGAGATGGCCCGACTGAATGAAGTGATTCTGGAAGTCGCACTGATAGTCACCCAGGATCTGAACCGGGATTTGCTCATCGCCGGCCTGTCGCGCCGCAAACACCTCATGTTCACCGGCAAGGACGATATAGAGTGTTGGCAGTCGTGCGCCGCTGACGCGCATCACCTCGATGGGACCCGCGGGCCTTTCCTCGCGCCGCGCCGTGATGGCGCTGACCATGCGATTGTAGTTCCAGGGTTGCGCCAGCACATGGCGCGTTTCGACCTGTTGCGTGACCTGCCCTTCCAGCGATGTGCATTTGCCGGTGGTGGCGATCAGCGCTGCGGCCAAGCGATCGACCTGAAACGCCCCGCCGATCACCGTCAGCACGCCGGTTGAATTGAGCGCGGCGGAGCGATCATCGTCGGAGGCCAAGGGGGATACGCTGGGCAATCGCACGTCGATCGTCCCAGCCTGTATCAAATCGATCAAATTCATAACCACGGCATTGGCCCCCCGGCGCGACGCGGCGATGCTAATGTCGATCGCCCGCGCAAGCCATACTGCCGATGGGGTATGAACCGCAGAAAAACGGCTGCTGGCCCAGATCGGCAAAGAGGAGGGGGATCGAGGTGGAAGGAGCGCGCCCTGCGCTTGAAGCCGGAGACCCCATCATGAGCTACGATGTTGCCTTTCGCCACGCCCAGGCCCTTGATCCGAGCGGATGCACGACCATCGCCGCAACACTTCACGTGCTTGAAGCGGCGATCACCGATTGTCGCAACGCGGGCAAAGACATTGAGTGCGATCCTGCCGTCATTCTGTTGGCCCGCCATTTCAGCACCGTGTGCGCGAGCAAGGCCTCCGAGGCCGAGATGCGGCAGGCGTGCATGACGGAGATCGCCGCCATTCGCGGCAGCCCGACATTGCCCGTCCTTTGTCAGCGCGGCGTCGCGTATGACGCGCCGGCCAAACGCACCTTTCACGCCGAAGGGCGCCGCGCTCTGCTTCGCTTTGCCGATGCGTTGGGGCTTGCACCGGGGGCCTACAGCATTCGTTCCAACCCGGCGGGGCCGGCGGTATCGGGCGACATCACCCTGCATGGCCAAAATCTGTGGATGCAATTGTCGATCTCTCCTTTTGGCCCTGGCCATGAAATCTGCTTTCGTCGCGTGCGGGGCCGCGACGATCACATAGGAGAACGCAACCACTGGGCTTCGGTTCAGGAGCTGCTCACCCCGGACCGATTGGCTGACCGGGTTTGCCGCGACCTCAAGCTGCCCTGCTGCGCCAAGCCGCGTCTCGCCGTTTGACGGCGCCGGTCCGCCAACGCCTTCCCATCCTACGGATGATGGGGCTGCCGCGACCAGCCTGCTGGCGCATGCGACAATCAGGAACGCCACCCATGGACACCAAAAGCTTCATCGCATCCGATCCCGCCTGTTGGATCAGCCGAGGCCGAACCGCCGAGCATGCGGAAATGATCGCTGCCGCTTGGCGTGCCTATCCCGACCTCCCGAACGACGCCCCTCTGGATTTGCGCATGACCCGGACGCGCGAACGGGTGGTCGCCATGCGGCCAGTTACGAACGCGATTGCGCGTCAAACCGAATGCGAACGGCAGGCCCGCAATTTCGCCTTCACGCAAGCGAAGGTGGCACGGGGTGGCGGCACGCGACTTGATCAGGCTATTCTGATCGGCCGCACGGATCATGGCTATGACTGGAACGAGGCCGTGGAATTTGCCAATGGCTGGTATGCTTTATGCCCAGCTGCGCATAAGGCGTATTATCGCGAGGTTGGAATAATGCGAAGGAAGTCAGCTATGCACGAGAATTACGCCGTTTTCTAACCGCGTTGCTGCGCATTAT
>NZ_JAINEZ010000147.1:0-6948 GCF_019873065.1 Sphingobium sp. PNB | reverse complement strand
AATACGCTCGCCCAACGCCACCTCCAAAAGGCAGCCTTGAATCAACGCCCGATCCTGCTGTCAACCTTTGTCCACGAAACCTAGATGAGCAATTTCGGATCTCTTGAGCGGAAAGAAGCGAACCGCCAGTATTAAGACGTTTGAATAGCTCATATTTAACGAAGGCATCGCCGGATTTGTTAATTATCGTCGCACGGATAGGCGTGCGCTTTATTTTTAATTTTGTAACGGTATCGATAGTATTCAACGTCTTTCCATTTAGATCGTGAATAAAATCACAACCTTGCAGAACAAGTTCTGGTTGACTAATGGCAGAATGGTCTAAAAATTGAAGTACAGAGCTAGTCCTTTGAAGGCCGTCAATTAGCTCCAAAATTCCATCATCGTTCTCGATGAGAAATATGGGAGGGATTGGAAGTCCCATTACTATAGATTCTATTAGCCTAGATCTTTGCTCATTAGACCATCGAAAAAGCCTCTGATATTCTGGACGAATAACAATCTCTTCATCTCTATGTAAGTTGAGAAGTTCGCCGAAGGAAAAATCCACCGCCGTCGTGCGAATCTCGCGATCGAGGCTGCCTGGAGTGCTGTTAGTCAATTTTGATACCCTCTTCGATTTGCAACGACGCTACAGGCCCGCGGAAGCTTGAGCAATACCACGCTTCCGATCTCAGCTTGCGAAGGTGCATCAACGAGCGGCCATCTTTGCTGCCTAAATTAACGGCGGCCAGTGGCAGGTTCACGAATTATTCAATCCACGGCTGACAGTCTGAAATCGGCCCAAGGCGGTCATCCCGGCAGTGTGCGAAAACAGGTGAAACACGACAGGGGTAGTTAGGCCACCGCCTGCAACCCCTTGCGCTGGATGATGGACAAGAGCCGCAAGGCGGGACCGCCGGGGCGCTTCACGCCGCGTTCCCAATCCGACACGAGATTGCGCGAGACGTTGAGATAGGCGGCGAACACCGGCTGCGAGACATGCTCGCGCTCACGGATGGCGCGGATTTCATCGCCTGCCAGCGATGGGGCCGGGGCAAGACACGCCTCATCAAAGGTGCGAAGTGTCGCGCGCGACATAACGCCCGCGTCGTGCGCGTCGCTCATCATCTCGTGGACCGCGCCCGCGATCTCGCTGCGATAGCCCTTACCCTTCACCGTCGTTCCCATCGTCTATCTCCACCAGCGTTCCAGATGCCACCAGCCGGTCCAGTTCCTCGTCGTTCCATTCCAGCGCTTCGGTTGCCGCATTGCGCAGCAAGGCGAGGTCCGCCTCCGATATATTCGCCTGCGCACTCTTGGCGAAGCCGAAAGCGAATATCGCCCGATCACCGTGCCGGAGCAGGATCAGCGTGCGATAGCCGCCCGACCTGCCCTGACCGGTACGCGCCACGCGCTGTTTGATGACGCCGCCGCCGAGATCGGCATCCACCAATCCGCTTTCGGCGCGCTGCACAGCGTCCCGAAGCCCCGAATCGGCAATGCGCTCCTTGCGCGCGAAGCGCTCGAACCAGCCATTCTTGAATATACGTGGGATGGTGGCCCTCCTGCTTCCGATGCCATATATAATACATAGCGTTAGAGTTCAACGCACTTGCAGGGCCGATATTGGCGCAACCGGCACTGAAATGCCCCGATCGGCACTACAGTGCCCCACCCCTTGCGACGCAAGACGATCCGGCGCAGCCTGATCACTGGCGGGCAGACCTCCGATGATTTGGAGAATTGCCATGAATGATTCGACCTGACCAATGCGCAATGCCGTACCCATCGGCATAAAGCACTGACCGGCATGCTGTTTGGGACATAGTGGGAAAAAATTCTGCGATGGTCACGCCCTGCGGCAGAGCTACGTCGTGGACCGCCCTTGGACGCCCCTGAACGCCAGTCGTCGCCAGCGCCCACCCGTCCAATCCCGAATGGCCTGATTTGGCCCCGTAACGGCTCTTGCCCAGTGCGCCATGCTGCCCGATGCTGGTCCACAGGGGCGCGTGCAACACCTTGATTTGAAGAGATTGCCCCATGAACAACCCCGATCGTATCATCCGCCTGAAGACCGTTCTCGCCCGCACCGGGCTTTCGCGCACCACGCTCTATCGCAAGATGGGCGAAGGCACCTTCCCCCGCCAGGTAAAGATCAGCGTCCACGGCGCGGGCTGGCACGAATCCGCCGTCAATCGCTGGGTGGCCGATCCTGTCGGCTATCGCGACGACCACGCCGGGAGCCAGGTACAATGACCGTGCCTCTACCGCCCGATCCGATCTGCGTGCGCGTCAATGATGCGGCGCGCATGATCGGGGTCGGCCGCACCAAGCTCTATGCGCTGATCGCGGCGGGTGAGATCGAGACGGTGAAGCTCGGCAAGGCCACCCGCGTCACCACCGCCAGCCTGCACGATCTCATCAGGCGGCAACGCGAAGCCTGACCGGCTCGGACGCCGTGGGGTCGGCGTCCGAACTACCCTTCACCGGCAGCTTGTCCAGAAACTCCGCCCAGCGCGCCATGAGGCTGCGCCGCTTGTCGAAGAAGTCGGTGCGGCGATAGGCGGCTTCCACCTTGTTGGGCAGCTTGTGCGCCAGCGCCTTGTCGGCAACCTCCTTGGGGAAGCGGGTCCGCTCCGACGACCAGTCGGTGAAGGCCGAACGGAAGCCGTGGACGGTCACACTCTTGATGCCGTCATCGCGTAAGAGCTTGGTCATGGTCATGTCGCTGATCGGCTTTTCGCCGTCATTGCTGAACACAAGGCCGGTATCGCTGGTGCGCTCCTTCCACCGCTTGCGGAGCAGCGCCACGGCGGGCGCGGACAGCGGCACGACATGGGTCTCCCCTGCCTTCATCCGCTCACCCGGAATGGTCCAGATGGCCTTGTCCAGATCGAACTCCGACCACACGGCAAAGCGCGTCTCGTTCGACCGCACGGCATTATAGATGGTGAAGCGCAGCGCGTCGCGCCCGGTCGTGGGCGAAGCTGCCGCCAGCTTCCGCATGAGCGCAGGCACATCCACATAGGGCATGGCTTCCAGATGTCCGCCCTTGTCCACCTGACGGGGAAGCCCCTTGCGCACCGAGCGCAACGATACCTCACCCGGAAGCCAGCCCTTGATATGGGCGAAGTCCAGCACCGCGCCTATGCGTTGCAGGATGCGCCGCGCGCTATCAGGGATGGTCAGCCAGATCGGCGACAGCACCTCGACCACGCACGCATTGTCCACCTCGTTGACCGGCTTCGTGCCGATCGCCGGGAACACATGGTTCTCGAAACTGGAAATCCAGTTGGCGTGCCGCTTGTTCTTCCAGCCTTCCTTCAACGCCTCGTAACAATCGCGGGCCGCCGTCTCGAAGCTCGGCACCACCTTGCGCGCCCTGCGTCGCTCGGCGACCGGATCGGTTCCCTCACGGACCTTCCGCCGTAATGCTGCTGCCGCTTCCCGCGCCTCGGCCAGTGACACGTCCAGCGCCGATCCCAACCCATAGTCGCGTCGGCGTCCATCCTTCTGCATCCGCAGCACCCATGTCCGCGCACCGCTATCCTTCACCAGCAGGCACAGTCCCCGGCCATCGACATGCCGACCAGGCTTCGCGTTCTTTACCTTCAATGCCGTCAGTGCCATCGGTTCGGTTCCCGCTTTGGGCATCGCAGGCGTTCCCACACTTCCGGGCAGGAATTGGTCCCACAATCGTTCCCACATTTTGCGCCAAATTCAGGCAAATCAAGACGACCGACCGCGAACACCATACAAGACAAATCGTTGATTTTACAGTGTAGTTAGGAACGTCCCGGCATCGCCCGAGACAAAAGTTCTACACTCGTAGGGGTCACCAATCTCCTGAAAAGCAAAAAGTCCGTGCCGGCTGCTTTACTCCTGCTAATACAGCGGAGCGAAGAAGCGCTGTCATGTCCTGCCGTGGAAGCACCAGAAGCCGGCACTTACCATTGGCATCGATAGCTTCCCAAGCTCCGCTGAGCCTTTGAGGAGGAAGCTCTCATCCAGCAAGCTCTCAGATCAAAGATCCTTCGAAGTTTGCGGCTTTTCGATGTTGGACAACAGCAGACGGTCCCAACGGTAATTTGGCGTGCATTTGGCGGAGGTCAGCAGATAAGACCTACGCGCGCGCTGTAATATGGGACCAGCGATCCAGCTTTTATCGATTGCCATCAAAATTTTGCAATCGTTTGTTATAGTAAGAATGCGGATGATGCCTGAGGCACGCGAGGGTCAATCAGTCCGGCAATGAATGGGATACAAAGCGGAAATCCCTTCTTGCTCGCCGGAATCCCCATTGCATACGCCTGCACCGGATCAAAAATCGGCTTTCGTTGACAACGCAATGGCGATATGCAATCGTTTGTAATGAACATATTCCAACCCGTCAGGACACCGATCGCTCATACTGCAATCCAATAGCTTCCGAGCTTTCACCTCCCATCCTTTCACCCCCTAAGGAGTTGTAATGCAACCGAACAATGAGAATCACGCCGTAGGAGAGGACTCAGCGCTGCACACTCGGCACAACATCGCCTTGTATCACCGCGACCATATGCGGTTCAACGCGACGCTGCTGCTCGAGATCGCGGCCGACATCAGCCG
The DNA here is from genome assembly GCF_019873065.1 of Sphingobium sp. PNB. Classification (NCBI taxonomy): domain Bacteria; kingdom Pseudomonadati; phylum Pseudomonadota; class Alphaproteobacteria; order Sphingomonadales; family Sphingobiaceae; genus Sphingobium; species Sphingobium sp. PNB. The sequence continues at coordinate 2,358 of NZ_JAINEZ010000147.1, read as the reverse complement.
TGAGGCGAACAGGCTGAAGGTTTTCGGGGACTATTGGCAGCGGGAGCCGGAGCCGCTCGCAACTGCTCCCTTCGACACCTCCCACCCGCGCAGCACCGCATGCGGTTGCGGCGATCTGAGTCCCCTGAGCGCCGTCGCCGGCGCGGGCATCCTCTTCATGGAAGGGCTGGGCGAGCCGGAAGAGATCCGGGTGCTGAAAGAAAAGCTGAGGTACCGGGGCGAGCAATTCGTCGATAAGGGGCAGTGGCTCGTCGACATCATGGCAGTGATCTGGAAGCAGGATCTGGAACTGCTGGATCCCGCCACCGTCGCTGCATGGCCCTGGATCTCCGTGATCTCCAACACCTGGCGCGGCGCGAAGCAGAGATTGACGGCAGGCAAGCTGCTCCTGACGGCACGCGACTATCTGGAGAAGGTCGACTTCGCGCCGGCTGCGCTCCGCAAGAATCGCGCGGCTTCAGGAAAGCTGCTCCTGTCTGCGGCATGGGCGATGGACGCGGCCGCCACTCTCTTCTGCGAGAACACTTCCAGCCTCACCTATGACGATCCGGAGATGATCAGATATCTGACCTTCTTCGAGAACGCCACGTCCCGCTGATCCCCGCATTTACGGAGTACCCAATGTCAACGACAATCGACCTGAGGATGTATTCAAGGCAGCTTCTACAGGCTACGCAGCAGCTCGACACCCTGATCGACCAGGTGGCGGCCACTGACCTGACCACCGACGAGATCAATGCGGTCGCAACCCATTCGCAGGCTCTTGTGGATGCGTTGAGCGCCACGCGTTCGGGCTTGCAGTCTGCCGGCAAGGACGGACTGGAAGCCGGTCTGGATCCCGCCAATGTCCGGCGTGCAATGGCCGCTTCGATCGCTGAACTTCCGCTGGAACCCGCGCTCTACGCGCTGGAAGCGGTAACGCCGCTTGTCGAGAAGGCCAAGGCGCAGCAATCCAGCCATGGGGTACTTTCGGTGCCGCTGTGCCTGGCATATCGCCACTGCATCGAAGCGCTCCGGCCGTTGGCCGCGGCGGTCGACCCGCAAGATCTTGTTGGAGCTCGTTGAGGAAATCATGACCGACCGTAATTTCAACAAGACGAACGTCAATCATAACAAGGGCTGGGCACGCGACTTGTTCAGCGACGTTTCCATCGTCGAGGCCCCGGCAGGCGCGAAGTACCTGTTCCTGTCAGGTGTGTCGGCCGAGGATCCGGAAGCCACCGATCTTCATTCGGTGACTATCCTGGGTGATGGCGACTTCCGCAAGCAGACCCAGATCGCATTTCGGAAGATCAAGACCGTGCTGGCGGCACATGGCGCCACCTTGGCCGATGTCGTGCGGATGACGGCCTATGTCACCGATCGCGCGAACATTTGGACCTATTTCGAGGTTCAGGGCGAAGAACTGGACGGTGCTCCCCGCCCGCCACATACCTTCCTTGAAATCTCCTCCCTGGCAGTCCCTGAGATGCTGGTGGAGATCGAAGTGACGGCGATGATCGGCCTTAATCCGAGTTGATTGCCGCTTGACAGAGCGGTGGCCGTATTTGGTCTTATGCTCGCGAAATCCCCGGCCGTTTATAGCAAAGCGGCCGGGCTTCGTGAGAATGGTGGGCGCCGATAGCCGTAAGCGATCTGTCCGCCATCCAGGCCGATGGAACGGATTTCAGGTTATAAGTCGGCGAGCTTGGATTCGTGCTGGGTACCACTCTTTCCTGAGTTCTGCACCGCTGACGATGCTGAAAGCCGGAGAGCGGTGCCCATCAGGCTTCTCCTCGCAGATACTCTCCATCAGGCGTGACCAGCTTTATGAGGGGACGCCCGACCCCGCGTCTTCCCATCGCAAAAATCCGGTGAAGGGATGGAGATATGGGGAAGCGACAGCCTCTCAGCATCCCTCAACTCCGCCCTGCGTTGCGGACGCCCGATGGGGCAGCTTTTTCAACGCTGCGCGTGCGCGGCTCAGGCGGTCAGTCTTGAACCGTCAACGCTGAACCACCATTGCAGAACGGGAGCGCCCCGTCGCAACGCGGCACCTCTCTTCCAGATCGGCAGTTCATCCTTTCGCCGCTATTTTGAGGGGTTATGGGCATTCTTCACGGACGCCGCCATTCCTGTCGAGAAAGCAGCCCCCCGGCAGTCGACCATTTCCGGCCAGTCAGCCGCTGGTGCCACATAGCTGAAAATCGGACATGGGATGGACTTCCCCTCCTACGGTTCGGGCGGGGACTTGCTCAACCGGAACAGGGCGCTGGCGTCGCTTCAATGGTGAGATGAGACCTGTGCGCGGGTGGGCGTAGCACTCTAAAATCTTATGGATATTCGACGAGCGTTCGATCCGGCCTATGCTTTGCAGGC
>NZ_JAINEZ010000146.1:0-7005 GCF_019873065.1 Sphingobium sp. PNB | reverse complement strand
GCTTAGACACCCAGTTCCTAATTCAGATCAGAGGCTTACGCCACTCCCGCCAACCCTTCAGGACACTTTTGGTGAATAAGGCGGGTTAGGCTTTACCCGTCGGCAGCTCGCCTTGCGTCTTGAAAAAATGGAAATCCAGGAATCCGCCTAGCGCGCGTTAACTCTCGCAACGCATTGCATATTGTGCAAAGAAGGTCTATAGGGAGGTGCGCCTTCCGGCAATAAGACCGGGAAAGCACGCAAAGTTGGGAGAATCGCATGAAATCGGTAGCCGTGGTCGGAGCAAATCTTGCGGGTGGCCGCGCGGTGGAGTCCTTGCGCCAGGCTGGCTTCGATGGCCGGATCACCCTTATCGGCGAAGAACCGTGGCGGCCCTACGAGCGCCCGCCCCTGTCCAAGGAGGTGTTGTGGGATCCGGCCAATGTACCGGACAATTTCTTCCTTCATGACGAGGCCTGGTACGCCGCCAACCGCATCGAAATGCGGCTTGGCACGCGTGCCGAAGCGCTCGACCTGGCGGCGAGCGCTGTGCGCCTGACGGGCGGAGACCTGGTCCAAGCCGACCGCATCCTGCTGACCACCGGTGGTTCCGCCCGCAAGCTCAACATGGAGGGTGCCGACGCCGCCAACGTGCATTACCTGCGCACCCGGGACGATGCCACCCGGATGGCGACGGACCTCAGGGACGGCGCCCGGATCGTCATCATCGGCATGGGTGTGATCGGGGCTGAAGTCGCGGCCAGCGCGGTCAAGCTGGGGTGCCGAGTGACCGCGATCGAACCGCTTGCCGCGCCTATGATTCGCGCGCTCGGGCCGCAGTTCGGGCAATGGCTGGGCGAGGAACATCGCCAGCGCGGCGTCGACACCCGCTTCGGACGCGGCGTGAACGCGATGAAGGTGCTTGACGGGCGGGTGACGCAGGTCGAACTCGATGACGGATCACTGGTGGATTGCGATGCCGTGGTAGTCGGGGTCGGGATAGTGCCGGAAATCAGCCTAGCCCGGGACGCAGGCATCGTCACCAATAACGGCATCATCGTCGATCGGCGGTGCCGCTCCAGCAATGAGAATGTCTTTGCCGCCGGCGACGTGGCCGAACAGGAGAGCTTCTTCGGCGGCCATATCCGCCAGGAAACCTACCAGAATGCTGCCGATCAGGCTCAGGCCGCGGCGCTCGCCGTGCTCGGGCAGGGCGTCGATTACTGCAAGCCGGTGTGGTACTGGAGCGACCAGTTCGATCTCAATATCCAGTTCTGCGGCCATATCCCGGTGCAAGCCGAGGTAACCCTGCGTGGAGACATGGCAAGCAACCAGTTTACCGCATTCTTCCAGTCAGGCGAGATGATCGAGGGCATCCTGACTGTCAACCGCGCCCCAGACATGGGCATCGGCAAACGGCTGATCGAGCGCCGAGCCAATGCCCAGGCCGCGCAGCTGGCCGATGCCGATGTGTCGCTCCGCGATATCCTCAAGCAGGCTGGTTAGGCTCGTAAGGCGGGCGGGATCAGCCGATCCCGCCACCTGCGACGTAGAGGGTTTGGCCGGTGATGTAGGACGCCTCGTCGGCGGCTAGAAAGCAGATCGCGGCGGCCAGTTCCTCGGGCTCGCCGAAGCGACCCAGCGGGGTATCGCGCAAGGTCTGCTCCATCACCTCGCCAAAGCCCTTGCGGTCCGCGTCGGAATGCGGAGCGGTATTACGCGGGGTGACACGGGTCACGTTGACCCCGCCAGGAGCCACGCAATTTACCCTGATGCCACAATCCTCCAGTTCCAGCGACAACGCAGCGGTCAGCGCCGCCACGCCACCTTTCGCAGCCGCGTAGGGCACGCGATTGACCCCGCGCGTTGCCACCGAGCCGATGTTGACGATCGCGCCGCGACCCGCCGCGCGCATGTGGGGCAGCACTGCATGGCAACACCACAGCGTCGGCCACAACGAGCGATTAATTTCGGCGACGATTTCTTCGGTGGTGTATTCCCAATAAGGCTTGGCCCAGATCGTGCCACCGACATTATGGACGGCCACGTCGATCCGCCCGAATTTATCGCTTACAGCGTTGTACAGGGCAGCGGCTCCAGCCTGTTGCTCGAGGTCGTGGATGGCGGGGTGAGCGTCGACAGATTCGGCCATAAGTCGCGCAACCGCATCCAGTGTCGCCTGTTCTGCACGATCGGCAACGACGACTGTGGCGCCTTCTCGCCCTAGGCGCTGGGCCGTAGCAAAGCCGATGCCCTGGGCTGCTCCCGTGACAATCGCGATCTTGCCTGCAAATCTTACGTTTGCGTCTGTCATCTCTGATTTCTCCAAACCCGCACCCGTCCGGCCGGAAGGGTGCAATCCTAGTCACATTCGGCTTCATAAATCCGCATTCCTCCCTTGCCAAGCCCGTGGGCAATGCGTTACATATTGGCTAATGATTGAAAATCTTTGGGAGATGTTGCGTGGCGCGTGAACTGCTGACTGCTGCTGATATAAAGGGTGCCTGGGCGATCGTGCCGACGCCCGCCAAGGAAGGTGCTACCGATTGGCGCGCCACTGATACGGTTAATGTCGACGAAGCAGCCCGCATGGTCAACGGCCTGATCGAGGCCGGAGTCGACGGCATCCTGAGTATGGGAACGCTGGGCGAGGCCGCGACCATGACGCTTGACGAAAAGCTCGTCTTTATGAAGACTATCGTAGATGCCGCAGCGGGCCGGGTTCCGGTGTTTGTCGGCACAACCTGTATCAACACCCGCGACACCATCGCGCTGACCCGCGAGGCAGTCGATATCGGCGCGACCGGGACGATGCTGGGCGTACCGATGTGGTGCGCGCCGAGCGTCGATGTCGCGGTCCAGTTCTACAAGGATGTCGCTGAGGCGGTGCCCGATATCAATATTGCAATCTATGCCAATCCCGAAGCATTCAAGTTCGATTTCCCGCGCCATTTCTGGGGTCAGGTCGCCGAAATCCCCCAAGTTGTTACTGCCAAGTATATCGGTGTTGGCACACTGCTGCCCGATCTGGCCGCAATCAAGGGGCGGATCAAGCTGCTGCCGATCGACTTCGATTACTATGGCGCGGCGCGGATGGACGATTCGGTCGATGCCTTCTGGACAAGCGGCGCGGTCTGCCATCCTCTCGTCAGTACGACATTGCGCGATCTCGTCGCACAGGCCCGCGCCACCGGCGACTGGAGCAAGGCCAAGACCTTCATGGGGCGGCTCGCGCCCACGGCAGCAACGCTGTTTCCCAATGGCAGCTTCAAGGAATTCTCCACCTACAACATTCCGCTGGAAAAGGCGCGGATGACCGCCGGTGGATGGATGAACGCCGGACCTTGCCGTCCACCCTATCACTTATGTCCCGAAAGCTATCTCGAAGGCGCGCGTAATTCGGGCCGGATGTGGGCCGAACTGGGCAAAGCGCTCGAAACAGAGCGTTGAAGACGGTCAGATAAACGATCACTGGAAATGCGGGAGCAAGAGGATGGCTGACGCGACCTTGACCTGGCCGAAGAATTATAACGAAGTTCCCAAGGCGGCCTTTACGCGATCGGATCTCTACTTGGAAGAGATCAAGCGGATATTTCACGGCCCGGAATGGCATCCGGTTGCGCACGAAAGCGAGTTGCCCAACCCAGGCGATTTCCGGACGATCCGCCTCGCAGGAATCCCGCTGTTGATCTCGCGGGATGAAGGGGGCGAGGTTCGCGTGTTTTACAATGCCTGCTCGCATCGCAGCAACCAGCTCGAAACTGCGGTAATGGGTAACAAAACCGAGTTCGAATGCCCCTATCACCGTTGGCTGTTCAGTGCCAAGGGCGAGCTTGTTGGATGTCCCAACCCGCGCGAATTCGTACCCGGTTTCGACAAGGCGGACTACCCCTTGGGGCAGCCGCGCTTCGATCTGTTCTACGGCCTGATATTCGTGACGTTCTCGGCTGAGACAGAACCCCTTGACCAGTTTCTCGGCGAAGCAGGAGAAACCCTGCGCGAACTGATGGCGGGCGACGGTCGCCTTAAACTGCTGGGCTATCAGAAGGTTCGCTATGACAGCAACTGGAAGGGTTACAACGACAACGACGGCTACCATGCCCCGCTGCTCCACGCGGCATTCAAGATGCTCAATTGGCAGGGCGGCAGTATACCGCCACGAAACGCGGCCATGTCTGTTTCGAGTCGGCACTCTCCGTGGCGAGCGGTCCCAGCGTTCTAAAAGATAAGGATCTGATTGCCTTCAAAGGGCAGGATCCATCAGTCGGGTCACGCATCGTCCAGTTGTTCCCGACTTTCGTTTCAACCAAACATCTCGACGTCATAAACCTGCGCTTCGCGACCCCAATCGATGCCGAAACGACCGAGGTCCACTACGCCTATTTCGCCCACCAGAACGACGATGCGGACATGCTTCGCCACCGGTTACGGCAAAGCTCCAATTTACTGGGTCCATGCGGTTTAATTAGCATGGAAGACGCTTCGATCTTCCACCGGATCCACATCGGCAGCCACACGCCTGGCAATGCGATCTTCCAGAAAGGCGTGCGTGATCCTGCCAAGCTCGAGTCCGAGTTTTCGCAGAACGATGAAAGCGGTAACCTTCCGCGCTGGGAATATTACCGCTCGGTGATGGGATTCGAAAGGGCACAAGCATGATGCTTTCGCCCACCAAACTGGAATGCGCTCTTGACCGCCTGCTGCTGGCGGACGCCAACGCGCTCGACAGCAAAGACATGACAGGCTGGCTCACTAACTATGCCGAGGAAGAACAGGCATCTTATTACTGCCGTGCGGCCGAGAACACAGAACATAACCTCGAACTCGGCTTCATGTTCGACGATTGTAGGGCGCGACTGGAAGATCGCGTCACTTATGTCACAGAGATCTGGGCAGGGACCTTTCAGGACTACCGCACTCGCCATTTCGTTCAGCGGGTCAGCCATCGGCAGGTCGATGCCAGCACAGCAGAGGCCATGTCCAACTTTTCGGTTTTCATGACGCCGATGGATACCGGGGTCACTCAAATTCTTGCCGCAGGTCGCTATCTCGATATGGTTCGGCTTTCGGGCGATGGTCGGGCCAAGTTTCTGTCCCGCCGTGCCGAATTGGATACGTCAGTACTCCCGCGATATCTTGTCTACCCGATATGAAAAGTTATGCAATATAGCTAAATATTCCAGAGAAATACCGATCTATATTATAGCTTTAGCAGTAATCTTCGGAAGATTTCGATATGAGTTCACAATGTAAGATGGTGAAATTGCCAAAAGATATCGCGGATAAAATTATACGCTTTTCAACTGGAAGAACGGATTCAATGTTACAGAAAGAGCTTGGGATAAGCTATAATACGTGGAGAAAAATTAAGCGAGGACAGCCACTTAGAGAAAGCTTAGCGGCAAGAATAATATCTAGAATTAGTATAATATAATCATATTCTTATCAAGAGATTAATTTTCCTTAATTTCCTTAATCTGTCACTGACATTATCGAGCACCATTTTTTTCGATGATCCGAAGCCATGTAGGATTTATGCGGCAAAAAAATGTCCTATCAATCAGTTCAAAGAGAGAACTGAAAAAAAGTGCGCGTCGCAAAAATATCGTAAACGTTGCGATGAATGCATTTTTAGAGAGTGGCTACGATAATGTCACTATGTCTGATATTTCTAGTATATTGGGCGGGTCGAAGAGCACTCTTTGGCAATATTTTGATCACAAGGAAGACATTGCTGTTGCCGCTATTGAATTGAAAGTTCAGTTATTTAGAAATTTTCTTGATCTCGATATTTCCGAATGTAGTAGTATAACCAGTATGTTGAATTTATCTTCGAAAAGATTTTGCCATTTCTTGATGCGAGATGACACCATCGAAATCGAGCGAATTATAATTATCAACAATCGGCGCATTCCCAAGTTAGGAAATATTTTCTACTCTAATACATTTTTGTATTTTCGAGATCAAGTTTCCTTATTTTTAGCTAATTCTTTATACGACGAAGATCCGGATGACGCGGCTATGCTGTTACTTGATCTTTGCACCTCAGGATTCAATCGAAGGTTGATACTGGAGTTGCGACACGCAAACAACATTCTAGCCGACCAAATCGCTGATCGCGCGGTACAGATTTTTATGAAGATTTACCATAAGTGCCTGGTTCGTCATCATGCGGATTGATTTCATAGTCTTGCGATACGTCGGATGACGATTTGAACGGGCGGGATGAAGACCCAAGCCTTTGCCGAAGCGATGGTTTTCTCGAAGTCCTCTGCTAGGCATCGGTTTCGGTTGAGCCATGCCAACGTCCGTTCGACCACCCAGCGGCCGGGCAGCACCTCGAAGCCTTTGGCGGTATCTGACCGTTTGATGATTTCGATGGTCCATTTCGCCATTCGCCGCAGAGCCTTCCTGAGTTTGTCGCCAGCATAGCCGCCATTTGCGAAGACGTGCCGCAGATACCAAAAGCGCGCGATGATTTCGCGTAGCACCATTGGGACTCCGTCGCGGTCCTGAATGTGGGGCGTGCGGATCACAGCATGCACCAGATCGCGTTCATTCTCAAGCAGGCCGAGGATGGTACGACCGTCGAGGAGGTGTGCCGCAAAGCCGGCATATCGGTTCAGACCTACTATCGATGGCGGAGCAAATATGGCGGACTGATGCCGTCGGAGACGAAGCGGCTGAAGCAGCTCGAGGAGGAGAATGTCCGGCTCAAGCGGCTCGTGGCAAACCTCAGTCTCGACAAAGAGATGCTGCAGGACGTCATCCGCCGAAAAATGTAAGGCCTGATCGAGCTCGGGAGATCGTTGGCTATCTGCGGGCGAACTACCAGGTGAGCGAACGGAGGGCCTGCGGCGCATTTCCGATCAACCGATCGACCCAGCGCTACCAATCCCGTCGCCTCGATCAGGCCGGTCTCAAGATGAAGATCAAGGAGCTGGACACCTTCTGTCATTGGGTGCGGGACTGCAAGGTAGATCGACTTGGGGTTCATGCTTCTGTCCGTGATCGACGCGTGGTCGT
>NZ_JAINEZ010000145.1:0-7134 GCF_019873065.1 Sphingobium sp. PNB | reverse complement strand
CGCTGTTTTGCAACGGCTAAGTCAGAAGCTCGCTACGCTCGCGCCCACCCCTAACCCCTCCCGTTTACGGGAGGGGAAGGTCTTGGATTGGCCAATAGCGCTCATTTCGGTCTGTCCTGCTCCGCACGCGGCACATGGCCGCTCATGGCCGATCCGGCATCCGGGGCGAAGCGCCGGTTCACGAAGAAAGCCGACAGCGAGATCAGGGCCACGGCGACCAGCGCGGCGGCAAAATCCTCCCGGTGGGGCGTGGCCGATCCGCGGACGGCCATGCTCGCCTGGATCGCGACGGAGGCGGTGCAGATGCCCAGCGACAGCAGCAATTGCTGGAATGTGGAATAGAGGCTGGACGCACGGCTGATCCGCGCCGCCTCCACGCCTTCATAAGCCACCGTGTTGTAGACCGAGAACTGAAAGGACATGAAAAAGCCCGCGAGCGTCAGGACCGCCATCATCAGCGGCACCGGCCAGTCCGCCCGGAACGCCGCCGCCAGCCCGTAGCAGAGCGAGGACAGCAGACCGTTCACGATCAGGCTGCGCCGGAAGCCCAGACGGCGCAGCACTGGGGAAACGATGGCCTTCGACACCAGCGATCCCACCGCCGTGGCGAGCATGATCGCGCCGCTCACCGCCGCGCTGAAGCCGAATCCCACCTGGAACATCAGCGGCAGCAGGAAGGGCTGCGCGCCCTGGGTGATGCGGGTCAGCGATCCGCCGATCAGCGACAGGCGGAAGGACCGGTCGCGCAGCACGGTGAGGTCCAGCAGCGGATCGGGCCGGCGCGCCGCATGGCGGACATAGGTTCCGGCCATCATGCCCGCGACGGCGAGCAGCAGCAGGGCCTGCCCCAGCCGTCCGGGCTGGCTCGCGCTTTCGCACCCGAGCAGCAGGGTACCGAGGCCGGCAGCGCAGATCAGGAAGCCCGGAATGTCTGCGCGTCCGGGCGCATCGGCGCGGCCATTGTCGATATGGAGGGAGATGGCGGCGATCCCCGCCAGCCCGACCGGCAGGTTGACGTAGAATATCCAGCGCCAGTCCAGATGGGTGACGATCAGCCCGCCTATGGGCGGACCCAGCATCGGGCCCAGCAGCGCAGGCGTGACCAGCCAGGCGGTCGCTGAAACCAGATCCTGCCTGCGCGTGACCCGCAGCAGGGCGATCCGCCCCACCGGGGTCATCATCGCCCCGCCCGCGCCCTGCACGAAGCGGGCCATGCCCATCTGGGCTGCCGATGTCGAAAAGGCGCAGAGCAGCGAGCCCGCCATGAAGACCAGTATCGCCGCCCGCAATACCGACCGCGCGCCGAACCGGTCGGCCAGCCGGCCGCTCAGCGGGATGAAGGCCGCCACCGCCAGCAGATAGGCGGTCAGGACCAGGCCGAGGGCATTGACCGATTCCCGGAAGTCCCGCGCGATGGTGGGCAGCGCGGTGGTCAGCACGGTCGCGTCGATCTGCTCCATGATCATGGTGCTGGCGACGATCAGCGCGACGACGCGGTAATTGCCCCGGCTGGAACGATCTGCGGATGGAGCGGCCGTGCAGCCGCCGCTCATGCCCCCTGCGATGCCATGAGGCCGTCTTCCGGGAGGCAGAGGGGCGCCCGCATCACGGCTTCGGGCTGGTGGACGGGGGTATCGATCCCCTCCATCCGCGCCTTGATCTGAAGGGCGAGATGCAGCGAGTGGAAGCGCGACTGGGCCAGATTGCCGCCATGGAACCACAGCCCCTCCTGCCGGGTCGGCTTCCACATGTTGCGAAGCTCCCCCTCCCAGGGACCGGGGTCCATGGTGGTGCCCGATCCCAGGCCCCAGCAGCGGCCCACCTTTTCAGCGACCTCCCGGGAGATCAGCATCTCGGCCCAGCCGTCCATCGGGCCGTAGCCGGTCGCGTAGATGATCGCGTCGGCCGCCACCTCGCTGCCGTCGGTCAGCACCAGGCCGCCGGGGGCGATGGAGGCGACGCCGACGCCGCTCCGCACCCTGACCTCTCCGTCGCAGATCAGGTCGGAGCCGCCGACATCGATATAATAGCCCGAGGCGCGGCGCATATATTTGCCCGCTATGGCCGTCCCGTCCTCCCCGAAATCGAACTGGAAGCCGGATGCCGCCAGCCGTTCGTAGAAGGCCGCGTCCTCCCGGCGTATGCGGTCGCAATTATGGCGGTCCATCGCCTCCTTCAGGCGGAAGGGCGTGGATGCGGTGATCAGGTCGGCCCGGTCGGTATCGATCCCTGCCGCGATCCCCTTCTCCGAATAGGGGCCTTCTTCGGAAATGCGGCGCAGCGCGCTCGCCTTGATGACGGTGGTGGGCGACCGCTGGATCATCGTGACCTTCGCGTCGTTCGACCAGAGGTCGACGCAAATGTCGTGCGCGGAGTTGTTGGAACCCACGACCACGCAGGCCTTGCCGGCAAAGGCCGCGCCATCCGCATATTGGCTGCTATGGCACTGCACCCCGCGAAAGCTGTCCGCGCCGGGGAAGACGGGCATGTTGGCGATGCCCGACAATCCGGTGGCCAGAACCAGCTGCGCCGGGCGCAGGACCATTTCCTGGCCCGCCCGATCGACCTTCACCGTCCAGCGTTTCGCGGCTTCGTCATAATGCGCCCCGGTGCAGCGGGTGGAGCCCCAGAAGTCCAGTTCCAGCACCCGGGCATACATTTCCAGCCAGTCGCCCATCTTGTCCTTGGCGGTATAGACCGGCCAATGGTCCGGGAAGGGGATATAGGGCAGATGGTCGATCCAGACCGGATCGTGCAGGTAGAGCGACTTGTAGCGGCTGCGCCAGGCATCGCCCGGCTTTTCCAGCGCGTCGACGATGAGGGTCGGGACGCCGAGCCGCTTCAGCCGCGCGCCCAGCGCCAGCCCGCCCTGGCTGCCGCCGACGACCAGGCAATAGGGCTGCACCTCCGTCCCCAGCGTCCGGGCGGTCGCGGCCCGCGCCTCCGACCAGGTTTCCCGGTCCTTGATGGCGCGATGGACGACGCCCTCCGGCCGGCGTCGCCCGCCCGGCTCCTCAAAGCCCTTGAGTTCCTGCAGGGCGGTGAGCAGGGTGAAGCAGCGGCCGTCCTTCAGCCGGACATGGCCCTTGCCCCGGCCCGCGCCGGTCTCGAAATCGAACCAGCCTTCGATCAGCCCGTCCCTTTCGGCGGCGGCGCCTTCCGGGCACGCGGTGAAGGGGAGGACGGGATCGGCCTGCGCGTCCAGCATTGTACCGATGGCCTCGCGCCCCTCCATCGTCGCGATGTTCCAGGTGAAGGCGACCAGGTCGCGCCAATAGCATTCGTCGGGCGCGAAAAGAGCAAGGACGCCGCCGGTGTCGCGGGCAGCCAGCGCGGCCTGAAATCCGTCGAGCCAGTGTTCCAGCGCCCGGTCATGCTGTCCGCTCTTCACCTTCTGCTCCTCTTCCGCCCCGCGCACGGCGGCCCCTCAACCTGCCATCTTCGGTGGCAAAATCCCATCGGCGGAAAAAATAAGTATTCTGGCGCGAGTATAACCAAAGGTGATCGGACAGGGCGTCATGCCCTATTCTATGTTCTTGTGAGAGAGCGGCGGGAAGGCATCCCCGCTGCGACAATAGCGCCGGCAGGGACAGGACGACGGAATTGGCGATGACATCCGAAGAAAAGATCATGCTGACCCAGCTCCTGCTCGCCAATGCGACGGACTATTGGTATGAGGTGGACGTCAATGGCGGTCTGGACACCCGCGACTATTATCTGGAGGACGCCACCTTCTTCAACCTGAAGGGGCGCGAGGCGATCCATCAGTTCTATGTCTGGCGGCAGAGCCGGGGGCCGCGCGTCAACCGCCATGTCATCGCGAATTTCCGCGCCGAGCTGATCGAGCCCGGATTGGCGCGCACGAACAATGTCATGATGTTGTTCGCCGGGGACGGGGTGCCGGTGCTGCCCTCCCACGCGCCGATCCAGATCGCGGAGCAGATCGACCATCTGCTGCTGTGCGAGGATGGCCGCTGGCGTTTCCGCACGCGGGAATTCGTCAACCTGTTCAAGAGCGACACGCCGACCACCGTGCCGCCGCGTGCGTGGTATGAGAAATGGAGTCCCGGCAGCCTGAAGGATTGATGCGACGAGTGCGGGTGCGGGCGGAATGCGGGCGAAGGACGGTCAGTGAAGCGCGAACAATGTTTCATCGCGGGTGAATGGGTCGGCAATGGGGAGTGGATCGCGGTCGACAATCCGGCGACGGGCGGGATCATCGGCCGCGTTCCGGCGCTGGGGCGGGAGGAGAGCCGGCGGGCGATAGGGGCGGCGGCCATGGCCATGCCCGCCTGGGCGGCGCGCCCGGCCGGTGAAAGGGCCGCGATCCTGCAACGCATCGCCGCCCTGATGCTGGAGCGCGCCGACGATCTTGCCGCCCTGCTGACCGAGGAACAGGGCAAGCCGCTGGCGGAGGCGAAGGGCGAGATCGCCTATGCCGCGTCCTTCTTCCAATGGTTCGGGGAGGAAGCGAAGCGCGCCTATGGCGACATCATTCCCGGTCCCATGCCGGACAGGCGCATCATGGTGCTGAAGCAGCCGGTGGGCGTCGTGGCCGCGATCACCCCCTGGAACTTCCCCGCCGCCATGGTCGCGCGCAAACTGGCCCCGGCGCTTGCGGCTGGGTGCGGGGTGGTGCTCAAGCCTTCGGAACTCACGCCCTTCACCGCATTGGCGATAGCGCAGATCGCGGACGAGGCGGGCGTGCCGCGGGGGCTTCTCAACGTCGTGACCGGCGATGCGCGGGAGATCGGGGCCGAAATGACGGGCAATCCCGTGGTCCGCAAGATCAGCTTCACCGGATCGACGGCGGTCGGGCGGCTGCTGATGGAGCAGGCGTCCCGCAGCATCAAGAAACTCAGCCTGGAACTGGGCGGAAACGCGCCCTTCATCGTCTTCGACGACGCCGATCTGGATGCAGCCGTCACGGGCGCGATCCAGTCCAAATATCGCAATGCAGGCCAGACCTGCGTCTGCGCCAACCGCTTCTATGTCCAGGCGGGCGTCTATGACGCCTTTGCCGGGAAGCTGGCCGCCGCCACGGCGAAGCTGCGGGTCGGCGAAGGGACCCGCCCCGGCGTCGACATCGGTCCCCTGATCGATGAACGGGCCGTCGCGAAGGTCCAGCGGCACGTTGACGATGCCGTGGCGAAGGGCGCGCGGATCGTGCTGGGCGGCGGCCCCGCCCCCGACGGCCCGCGCTTCTTCACCCCGACGATCCTGCGCGACGTGAAGCCGGGCATGCAGGTGCTGGAGGAGGAGACCTTCGGCCCCCTGGCGCCGCTGGTGAAGTTCGATGACGACGCCGAAGCCATCGCCCTTGCCAATGACAGCGAATTCGGACTGGCCGCCTATTTCTACGCGCGCGACGTCAACCGCATCTGGCGCGCGGCGGAAGGCATCGAATCCGGCATTGTCGGCATCAACACCGGCCTCATTTCGACCGAAGTGGCGCCCTTTGGCGGCGTCAAGCAATCGGGCATCGGCCGGGAGGGGTCGCGTTACGGGCTGGATGATTATCTGGAGCTGAAATATCTCTGCCTGTCTCTTGCTTGAACCGGGGCCGCATTTGTGAGAGACAGGTTTGTGACCGGTACCAAATCGCTTTCGGGGCCAGGGCCCCGCGCAATTGACAGGAGAAGATGATGTCCAGTCATTCGACCATGTTGGACAGGAACGATATACTGACATGCACGCCGGTCCATCCCCATTTCGCCGCGCGGGCGGAGGGGATCGACCTGCGCCGGCCGCTGACGGAGGAGCAGAAGGCGGCGGTCAGGGGCGCGATGGACCGTTATGGCGTGGTCGTCTTCCCCAACCAGATGATGAGCGACGACGAACAGGCCGCCTTCGCCGAACAGTTCGGCACCATCGAGGAGACGCCGACGCTGGTCGACCAGGAACGGCGCCGCATCGCCAATATGAAGATCAACGACATCTCCAATCTGGGCCCGGACGGCCGGATCTGGGGCGCGGACGACCGGCGGCGCATGTATAATCTGGGCAATCTGCTGTGGCACAGCGACAGCAGCTTCAAGCCGACGCCGGCCTATTGGTCGATGCTCCAGGCCCGCGTCATCCCGCCGGTCGGCGGCGCCACCGAATATATCGACACCCGCGTCGCATGGGACCATCTGCCGGACGAACTCAAGGCCATTGCAAAGGACCTGATCGCCCGTCATTCGCTGATCTATTCCCGCGAGCAGATGGGTTTCGACGCATTCAGCCCGGAGGAGGTCGAACGGTGCACGCCGGTGCCGCAACGGCTGGTGCGGCTGCACAGGGAATCCGGGCGGCTTGCCCTCTACCTCTCCGCCCATATCGGCGCCATCGAGGGCTGGCCCCGTCCCGAAGCCATGGCGCTGATCCGGGAACTCACCGAATTCGCCACCCAGCGCCCGTTCGTCTATGCGCATCAATGGGCGGTCGGGGACCTCGTCATCTGGGACAATCGCTGCACCATGCATCGCGGCACGCGCTATGACGACAAGAAATATCCGCGCGACATGCGCCGGGTGACGCTGGAGGACAGCGCCCCCACTTTGGAACAGCCGATCTGATAGAGCCGATCTGGCAGGGCATGCGCCCGGAAGGAAGACAGAATGACCGTTGGAACGGTAAGCGAGGCCATTGTCGCCCGCCTCGCGGAAAAGGGCGTGCGCTTCATCTTCGGCGTGCCGGGGGGCGAGTGCAATCTCGACTTCATCGCCGCGGCGGAGAAGCAGGGCATGCGCTTCATCCTGACGCGGACGGAGACGTCGGCGGCGATGATGGCCTGCGTCACCGCCGAAATCACCGGAGCGCCCGGCGTGGCGATGACGACGCGGGGGCCGGGCCTTGCCGCCGCCGCCAATGGCGTCGCCTATTCCGATCTGGATCGTGCCGCGATGCTGCTGATCGCGGACGGCTATGAAGACGACCAGGCCTATATCAGCCATCAGCGGATCGACCAGACGGCGATATTGGCGCCGATGCTGCGCGCTTCCTCCAACCTGCGGAACGGCGATCCCATGGCGGAGGTCGACCGGCTGATCGACGCCGCCATGGGCAATCCGCCGGGCCCCGCCTATCTGGAGGTCGCCGGTTCCTTCATCCGCCGCCGGGCCGAAGCGGCGCCCGCCCCCCGTTCCGCGC
>NZ_JAINEZ010000144.1:0-7507 GCF_019873065.1 Sphingobium sp. PNB | reverse complement strand
TCCGACTTGTCCCATTCGAAGAAGACGATGTACGGCCCAGGGCTGCACTCAGCGACCGCCGCCTCCGCCGCCGGTCGCTGAGTGCAGCCCTGGGCCGTACATCGTCTTCTTCGAATGGGACAAGTCGGACATCACGCCTGACGCCGCCACCATTCTGGACAATGCGGTTTCGGCCTACAGCAACTGCGGCAGCGCGCAGGTCATGCTGGCGGGTTATGCGGACCGTTCGGGTTCGGCCTCGTACAACGTCGGCCTGTCCCAGCGTCGCGCCGATGCCGTCAAGGCATATATCTCGTCGAAGGGCATTCCTGACGGCGTGATCACGACCCAGGCGTTCGGTGAATCGAACCCCCGCGTCGAAACCGCCGACGGCGTCCGCGAACTGCAGAACCGTCGCGTGGAAATCACCTACGGTCCGGGTTCGGGTCAGTAAGATTTTCCGTCCTTCGGGATGGGAAAGGATCGAGGGGCTGGTCGAGAGACCGGCCCCTTTTTCCATGCGGTTTGTACAGGGAGGGCCGCGAACTCGCCTGTAGCGGGCTTCGGACCAAACTTCGGACCAAATCGGGGAAGGTGCTGTTCTCGCCCGGCCAGCCTCTGATGCTGCCAAGGCAGTGCGGAAGTTGCGTGCAACGGATTGGCCCCTCGCGAGCCGCTGTCTTGCTCGAGCGCCCTTGGAGGAGCGGCTTGTGCCCTCCGGCCCGGGGCATGATCGGGATGAAAAGCGGTGACATTTCGGATCGCTTAGGCAACAAAGACCGTCATGTTGCGTTCGCCTTGCAGCGTTCTTCTCGGAGTTGGTTCATCATGAAAATTGCCGCAATTCTTCTGGCATTGCCGATGGCTGCCCTGGCATCGGCCTGTGCGACCGGGTCGTCGGGGACGGCCCCTGCAAGCGACGCCGCCGCGCCCGTGGCCCATGCGAAGCTGCTGGCCGCAGACGGATCGCCGCGCGGAGAGGCGACGGTGACGCAGGCGACCGATGGCCTGCATGTGCTGGTGCGCGCGCAAGGGCTGACGCCGGGCATGCATGCCGTGCATATCCACGGCACCGGAACCTGCACGCCGCCCGATTTCACGAGCGCTGGCGGGCACTGGAATCCCACGGGTCACAAGCATGGCAAGGATAATCCTGCGGGCATGCACATGGGCGATATGCCGAACATGATCGCCGGCGCCGACGGTTCGGGCGAAATGGAATATGTCATCCCCGGCGGAACCATCAGCGGAGGCGCGACGCCGCTGCTGGACGGCGACGGCGCGGCGTTGGTGATCCATGCGCAGGCGGACGACAACAAGACCGATCCTGCCGGCAATGCGGGTGGACGGGTGGCCTGCGGCGCGCTGTCGACCTGAATTCGCCGGGAACGCTTGCGACAATCGCGTCTTATTCGGGATCGTTCCTGTCCGCCCGATAGCGTTCGATCAAATGATAGGTCGAGCCGTTCTGGCTGAGATGGCTTTCATAGAGGGCGAACTCATCGACGGTGAATGGGGCGCTTGCCAGGCCGGCATGAAGGGCGATGAAGGCGTCCATCGGGCCGGCCGTGCGTCCGAAGCGGGCGAGGGTGATATGCGGCAGATAGCTGCGATCGTCCGGCGGCAGGCCCGCGGCGATGCAGGCGCGGTCCACTTTCCGATGAAGCCGGGCGAGGGGTGCGCGTGGCTCCATGCCTGCCCAGAGCGCGTTGACATGGCCCTTGCGGTCGAAGCAGCCCACGCCGGACAGTGCGGTCCGGAAGGGCGAAAAGCGGATATTCGCCAGCGCGTCGGCGACGTCATTGGCCTGATGGCGGTCGACCTCTCCAATGAAGCGCAGGGTGATGTGCAACTGGTCGTCGTCCTGCCAGCGCGCTCCGTTGATCCCGTTCATCAGGGCGATGAGGCCGGCGCGGATGTCGGCGGGCGGGCGTATGGCGACGAACAGGCGGTGCATCGCCTTCCTATAGCTGTTTCGCGGCGATAAGTCAGATTGCGCTCGCCGCTTGAATTGGAAGCGCGATAAGCCGATAATGAGGGAACCGGCCGCATGGATGCCGGTGAAGGAGAATATCTCATGGCCAATTGGTCCGATCCGCGTTCCGACGTTGCGGGTTTTGGCGGCACGACCGTTGCGCGCGGGGAGGCGTATGACGCTGGCCTGCGCAGCTATATGCTGTCGGTTTACAATTATATGGCGAGCGGCGTGCTGCTGACGGGCGTCGTCGCCATGCTGTTCGCCTCCAGCGGGTTTGCTTACCAGATCCTGGCCGGACCCGGCATATTGAAATATGTCATCATGTTCGCGCCGCTGCTGTTCGTGATGACGATGAGCTTTGGCATCAACCGTCTGTCGACCTTCGCGATGCAGGCGATGTTCTGGGCCTATGCCGCGGTGATGGGCCTGTCGCTCTCGTCCATCCTGCTGGTCTATACCGGCACGTCCGTTGCCCAGACCTTCTTCGCGACGGCGGCTGCCTTTGCGGGGCTGAGCCTCTGGGGCTATACGACGAAGCGCGACCTTTCGGGTTTCGGCACCTTCCTCATCATGGGTGTTGTCGGTCTGCTGGTTGCCAGCCTCATCAACCTGTTCCTGCGGTCGAGCGCCATGAATCTGGTGATCAGCTTCGTCGGCGTGCTGCTGTTTGCGGGTCTGACCGCTTATGACACGCAGAAGATCAAGAGCATCTATGCCTATGTCGCCGGAACGGACATGATGGGCAAGTCGGTGGTGATGGGGGCGCTGAACCTCTATCTCGACTTCATCAACATGTTCCTGTTCCTGCTGCGCTTCATGGGCAATCAGCGCAACTGAAGACGGCTTTAGCTGAAATAAGGGAAGGCCCGGCGAAGTGGTTCGCCGGGCCTTTTGCCTTGGGGGTGCTTCAGGCGGGCTTCTGCATCTTTGCGATCAGGGCGTTGTCCAGTTCCTTTTGCCGCTTATAGGCCGGGCGCTCGCGCAGGCGCGCCGCATAGGCTTCGAAGACGGGGCGGCTGGGGATCGAACCGAAGCTGAGGCCCCAATCGACCTGCGCTCCCACATAGACATCGGCGGCGGTGAACCGGTCGCCGCAAATCCAAGCTGGTCCGGAGACGGCGCGCTCCAGGGCATCGATCGCATGGTCGAACGTGCCATAGCCGGCCAGACGCTCGCGGCCTTCGGGAACGGCAAAACCGAGCGCCTTGTTGGTGATGGCGGCCTCCACCGGGCCGGCGGCGAAGAAGAGCCAGCGATAATAGTCGGCGCGACCATCGGTGGCGGGCGCCAGGCCGGCGGCGGGAAAGGCATCGGCCAGATAGGCGCAGATGGCGGCGCATTCGGTCACCACCTTGCCTGCGTGGACGATGGCGGGAACCTTGCCCATCGGGTTGATCGCGAGGTAATCGGCCGACTTCATGCCGACGTCATAATCCAGCACGACCATGTCGTAGGGCTCTCCCACTTCCTCCAGCATCCAGCGGGCGATCTGCCCGCGCGACATCGGATTGGTGTAGAGGGTGATTTCGTTCGACATCGCGACTCTCCCGCATCTGGCGTGAGCCATCCTTGTGCCCGATGGAGAGCAATCCGCAAGTTCTCGCTTCGGCAGGCGGTCCAGCGGCTCGGGAGGCTTGATGCCGGAGGGAGGATCGGCCGCGCTGATCCGTGGCCGGTTTCTTCGGCATACCCGAATGATCAAGGGCGACCCCGAGGGGCCGCCCTTGTCATGATTGCCGATGACGGCGCTGTCTTACTTCGCCCGTTCCGCAGGCTTCGACTTGCCACCCTTCTTCCCCTTCTTGGGGGCGGCGGGGGTGATTTCGAAGGCGAGGGCGTCGTCCTTCAGCCGGACATGGACTTCGCCGCCATGCACCAGCTTGCCGAACAGCAGTTCCTCGGCCAGCGGCTGCTTGATCTTCTCCTGCATCAGGCGGCCCATCGGGCGGGCGCCATAGAGCTTGTCATAGCCCCGCTTGGTGAGCCAGGCCTTCGCCTCGTCGTCCAGGGTGATGTGGACGTCGCGGTCGGCCAGTTGTAGTTCCAGTTGCAGCACGAACTTGTCGATGACCCGCGCCACGATCTCCGGCGGCAGATAGCCGAAGGGTACGATGGCATCGAGGCGGTTGCGGAATTCGGGGGTGAAGAGCTTCTTTACCGCGTCCTCCTGCGCATCCTCGCGGGTCAGTTCGCCAAAGCCGATGCTTTCCTTCGCCATGTCCGACGCACCGGCATTGGTGGTCATGATGAGGATGGTGTTGCGGAAATCCACCGTCTTGCCGTGATGATCGGTGAGGCGGCCATTGTCCATCACCTGGAGCAGGATGTTGAACAGGTCCGGATGGGCCTTCTCGATCTCGTCCAGCAGCAGCACGCTATGCGGATTCTGGTCCACTGCATCGGTCAGCAGGCCGCCCTGGTCATAGCCGACATAGCCCGGAGGGGCGCCGATCAGGCGGCTGACCGAATGGCGTTCCATATATTCCGACATGTCGAACCGCTGGAGCGGAATGCCGAGCAGATGGGCGAGCTGCCGGGCGACCTCCGTCTTGCCGACGCCGGTGGGGCCGGAGAAGAGATAGTTGCCGATCGGCTTGTCGGGATCGCGCAGGCCCGCCCGCGACAGCTTGATCGCGGAGGACAGCACCTCGATCGCCCGGTTCTGGCCGAAGACGACGCGCTTGAGGTCGGTGTCGAGCGTCTCCAGCACCGACTTGTCGTCCGCCGAGACCGTCTTGGGAGGGATGCGGGCCATGGTCGCGATGACCTGCTCGATCTCCCTGGGGGTGATCGTCTTCTTGCGCTTGGACGGCACGACCAGCATCTGCATCGCGCCGACCTCATCGATCACGTCGATCGCCTTGTCCGGCAGCTTGCGGTCGTTGATGTAGCGCGCCGACAGCTCCACCGCCGCCTTGATCGCGTCGGGGGTGTATTTGACGTTGTGATGCTCCTCAAAGGCGCTGCGCAGCCCGGCGAGAATCTTGATCGTGTCCTCGACCGTGGGTTCGTTGACGTCGATCTTCTGGAACCGCCGCAGCAGGGCGCGGTCCTTCTCGAAATGGTTGCGGAACTCCTTGTAGGTGGTGGAGCCGATGCAGCGGATCGTGCCGCCCGACAGGGCAGGCTTCAGCAGGTTGGACGCATCCATCGCGCCGCCGCTGGTCGCGCCCGCGCCGATCACCGTGTGGATCTCATCGATGAAGAGGACCGCATGCGGCATCTTCTCCAGCTCGGTGACGACCGCCTTCAGCCGCTCCTCGAAATCGCCGCGATAGCGGGTTCCGGCAAGCAGCGCGCCCATGTCGAGCGAGTAGATCACCGCTTCCTTGAGGACGTCGGGAACCTCGCCCTCCACGATCTTGCGCGCCAGCCCTTCGGCGATGGCGGTCTTGCCCACGCCCGGGTCGCCCACATAGAGCGGGTTGTTCTTCGACCGCCGGCACAGGATCTGGATGGTCCGGTCGACTTCGGAAGCGCGGCCGATCAGCGGGTCAACCTTGCCCCGCGCCGCCTTCTCATTGAGGTTGACGGTGAACTGCTCCAAGGCACTGTCCTTCTTGCCCTTGCTGTCCTGCGCCTTCTTCTCCTCCTCCTGAGCGCCCTTGGTTTCGCGCGGTTCAGGGGCGGCCGTGCCCTTGCCGACGCCGTGGCTGATGTAGCTGACGGCATCCAGGCGGCTCATATCCTGTTGCTGGAGGAAGTAGACGGCATAACTTTCCCGCTCGGAGAAAAGCGCGACGAGCACATTGGCTCCCGTCACTTCATCCTTTCCGGAGGATTGGACATGCAGGATCGCGCGCTGGACCACCCGCTGGAAGCCGCTGGTGGGGGAGGGGTCGCTTGCCCCCTCCACCTTCAGGCTGTCGAGTTCGGTATCCAGATATTGCGTCACCGCGTCGGACAGTTCGCCAAGCTCCACGCCGCAGGCCTGCATCACCTTCGACGCATGTTCGTCGTCGATCAGCGCGAGCAGCAGATGCTCCAGCGTCGCATATTCGTGACGACGCTCCGATGCGTGGGTCAGCGCATTATGCAGGGTGGTTTCAAGGGCGGGTGCGAAAGATGGCATGTCTCTTATACTCCTGACCCCCAATGAGGGGCTGTCTTGAACCATATGTCGGCATTGCTCGACGGCGGATCAAGATGGGCATCCTGACCGCCGGAATTGCCAGACTGCCCATGCCCGGTGAGACCCTTGTCGGAGTCGCGTGGGGCGGGGCGCGGGTTCATCGCTTGAATAACGCCTCGGCGCTTGCTTTGTGGTTAACGGCGTTTTCAATCTTGGATCGGGTGCGGGCGATTTCGCCCTGCAGCGCCGCGATGCGCGCTTCGAGATCGGCAACGGACAGCGGACCCAGATCCTGCCGGATCAGCTGGGCCAGAGGATCATCGGCCTTTCGGGGCAGATCGTCTTCCATGTCCATGAATCGCAATGTTGACCCTGCGGGCCAGTCTGTCAATAAGGCCTGCATTCCGCCCGTCGATTTAGGTGCGGTGCAACATCTGCCGCGAGGGGCCGCAATGGCGATAGAGGGCGTGAAGCCGAACGACCTGCCGACGGAAATGACGGTGATCGGCATAGCGGTTCCCGGTGGGCCCGAGGCCCTGGCGCCGCAGCGGCGGCCGGTTCCCGTGCCGGGGCCGGACGAGGTGCTGATCAAGGTGGCGGCGGCCGGCGTCAACCGGCCCGACGTGATGCAGCGGCAGGGGAAATATCCGCCGCCGCCCGGCGCGCCCGACATTCCGGGGCTGGAGGTTTCCGGCATCATCGTCGCCGCGGGCGGGAGCGCGGAACTGTTGATCGGTCGGCGCGTCTGCGCGCTTCTGCCCGGCGGGGGCTATGCCGAATATGCGGTGGCGCCCGCCGGCCAGTGCCTGCCGGTGCCGGACGATTATGATCTGGTCGAGGCGGCGGCCCTGCCGGAAACCCTGTTCACCGTGTGGAGCAACCTGTTCGAGCGCGCCTATGTGGTGGAGGGCGATGTGGTGCTGGTCCATGGCGGCACGAGCGGCATCGGCACCATGGCGATCTCGCTCTGCAAGCTGTTCGACATCGGCGTCATCGTGACCTGTGGCAGCGATGAGAAATGCGAGCAGGCGAAGGCCTGGGGCGCCGATCATGCGATCAATTATCGCAGCCAGGATTTCGTCGAGGAAGTGAAGCGGATCACCGGCGGGCAGGGCGTGCAGGCGGTGCTGGACATGGTCGGCGGGGATTATCTGCCGCGCAACATCCAATGTCTGGCGGAAGACGGGCGCCATGTGTCCATCGCGGTCATGGGCGGGCCCAAGGCGGAGGTCTTCATTCCCGCGATCATGGGCAAGCGGCTGACGCTGACCGGATCGACGCTGCGCCCGCGCTCGGTGGCTTTCAAGAGCCTGGTGGCGGACGAGTTGATGCGGGTGGTGTGGGCTTTCATCGAGCAGGGCAGGCTGCGGCCGGCGATGGACATGCGCTTTCCGCTGGCGGAGGCGGCCGCCGCGCATGCGCGCATGGATGCGGGGGAGCATTTCGGGAAGATCGTGCTGACGGTTTGACGAGGGGGT
>NZ_JAINEZ010000143.1:0-7570 GCF_019873065.1 Sphingobium sp. PNB | reverse complement strand
CCAAGATATGATGCACTGATTTCACCAGTCTATGACTTTATATCAATAGGTTATGTTGACTGACTGCTTCTTTGTCCCGTGACAGGCAGCCATAGCGTCTTGCACCGCGTCCATTTCTCGCCTGGATGCCCGAATTTCCGTCAGTTCCGCCGCCTCGGCATGGAACCGGCGGGCTACCTGGTCAGGCTATGCGCGGGCGCTGCAACTGCAATCGGCCGAGGTCGACGAAATCGACGTATTTTCCTGGGGTTGCGGGCTCCAGATCCCCGGCCGGCCGCTGCGCTCGACCACCCTCGACCTGTTCGACCGCTTCGATGCGTGGGCCGCGGCGCTCGCCGATCCCGACCCGCTCGCCTGGCGCGATACGCTGCCCACCGCCATCAGCGCGCCGGCGGTTGCCACGCAGCACCCTGCCCTCGTCCGCGCGCTCGATCAGGTCCGCCAACACGCGCTGGCGGATGGCGGCATCCTGCCCTGGCTCGGCCTGCCGTTCGCGCTACGCGATAGCGGCCTCTCCGCGAGCACCCTCCCCTGCCTCGCCGGCGGCGCCAAGGCGTTCCGGCTGAAGCGCAAACCCGACGCCGATGATTGGCTGGCGGTGTTGCGGGCGCTCGAACGATCGGCGCGCGAGGGTCTGGAACGGCTTCACGATCTGGAGAAATTTCATCGCAACGCCCAACGCGCGATCGTCGAAGCGTTCCGTCCGGGCGCCCTCCCCCGGCTGCTCGCGCTCACGCATCATCGCCCGCTGCTATCGCCCCAGGGAGTTGCCGATGCGCTGGCCCTCAGCGTCGCCGGAGCGAGCAAGCTGCTGGAGCGGGCCGTCGCCGCGGATCTTCTGGTCGAGATTACCCAGCGGCGCAGCTGGCGGCTGTTTCTGCCACCGGACCTTGCGGTCGAATTCGGTTATGCAGCACCGAAGCGCGGCCGTCCGGCGAAGGAGCCCCCTCCCCTGCCCGCGAGCCGCGACCTCACCGTGGCTTTCGATGCATTTGATCAGGAAATGGCCGCCATCGACAAGCTGCTTACAAGCGCGCGCGGGCCAAAGCTTTCGTCGCCATGACAGGTGTTGCGAATCAAATGCGAATTTGCGGTGGGAGCAAGTGGGGTTCACAATCATGTGCGCTCTGATTTTGATCACAAACTTGTGACAACTGGCCCAAAATACGGCCCAGCCAGACGCCCGCACAGAGCGATTTGACGCTATTCATGAGGCCGTGGATGCCAGAAGGCCCAAAAGCGCCTGGTAAGGCTCTGGCGGCGTTTTAGGACTATTTCTCGGTTTGTTCCGATTTTGAGGGGTGCGCTGGATATGAAGCACCCTGGCTTCGGCGGTATGTACCCTAACATTTCACAAGCTGATCGAACGAGGTGATGTCGCGTGAGCGCTACGCCAGCTGGATGCCCGTTCGATGGCAGACGTTCAGCATCGAGGTAGATCCAGGCTTCCAACAGGCCCTCGAGAGTTTGGACTTCGATCTGGGCTCGCCGACATTCGATTCTTTCGAAGGCGTCGAGGCAGACCCGGTGATGAGGTAGGTCAGGCGACAGGATGAGGTGAACCGGGATCTCGTCCGCCATCGTCCGCGGGAATCAAGGCAGGGTAGCCAAGATGATGGGACCAGCTTCGAGTGCGCATCGTCGAGTGTTGTCGCGCTGATTGATCGGGAGGCGGGCGATGCACGGTTCGGCAGCGGATGTTGAACGCCATCCTCTGGATGCTCTATGCTCGTGCGAGATCGGGCACTGGGCCTTGTCATTGTGTTCGGTGCTTGCCGATGGCGTCCCCTCCCCCTTCAATCTTTTCAAAGAAAGGGAGAAGCGCCGCAGGCGCCGTTAATTCCTTTAGAAATAAAGATAGAAAGTTAGGCTGTGGATGCGCCGGACGCGACTCATGGATTCATCACGAGTCGGGGAATTCAGCGCGTTCCCGTAATACCGTCTGACCGTTCCTGAAATACCCTGTGCGGTGTTCCCATTGGACCGTGATTCGGTTCCCAATGTACCGTGCGCCGTTCCTGAAATACCGTGTGGGCGGGTCATTGGAGATCGGGGCGGAAAGGGCGGTAAAACGCGTTTTACTCGATGCTACATCCCTGATTTCCCGGAGTTTTGAGCTTCCTGACGACACAGGCGGACACAGTTGATAGCCACTCTTGTAGCCGCGATCATGACACTCGGGCACTTGCTGGCCGGGAAATCGGCAAGGCCTCCCGACTCTCCCACGGTATATTAGGAACGAAGGGCCGATCGAGACAGGCGGCCAGCCTCTGGAGCGGAGTTTCGCTCTGGTTTGAACTTCAATGACTGGCTGCCGGGCGCTTGAAACGGCGGTCGCCGGGCCATCATCTCCGGGCCTGGCGAGGCGTGAATACACGTCGATGGCGCGGTACTTTGGGAACGGCCGCCTATTGGGCTCGGCCGTTTGATCTCGTCTGCCATGGCGGACCGAGGCGGCGGAGTTTTCCTCCGCACGGTATTTCAGGAACGCCTGATCGATTGCCGCGGAGCCGATCTCGATGAACGATCGCAGCGTTCCCCCCTTCCCTTCCCTCTCGTTCCAGGAAGCGCCGGCACGAGATTGACCCGCCATCTGCTTTATCCGGCTTATATCCTGGTTGCTTGGAAACGACGTGCGATGATCGAAAGGGTGTCCGCGTTCCTGATGTACCCGGCGCCGGTCAACTGGTGGGATGATCGATGCCCGAGCCTGGCCCGGAAGGACGTAACGGCTTGGCCAAGGTGGCTGTGACTTCGGCCCGCACAGCGTAATAGGCGAAAATAATGGCGGCAACGCCCGGCCGCTGAGCCCCGCGTCATGGCTGAGATCTCATATTCTATGGGATAGCGTCCCGGTAGGACGGGGTGCTCGGTGGGGAGGGGCCGCGCAACTGCCGGCCCTTGTCCGTCGGTACTTCAGGAACGCAAGAACTATGCGCAACTCGGGTAGCGGAAGGTTGTTCCTGAAAGGCCGCGCTGTTCGAAGCGGCGCTGTAGCGCGCTACAGCGCCGCGCGTTGCTTCGAACAGAATGTTGCGAAGATCTGCGTGATGTTCCTGGCGTCGTATGCGATTTCGCGCTGCCTCAGGAATGACCGAAAGTCGTCGGCGACCATGCCGTGGTCACGCTGCGGTTCGGGCAGGTTGGCCCGTGCGATGGCGCCAAAGGCGCTATGGGCGATATGTCCATATTCCGGGAAGGCGATCGGCGGTTCGTCGATCGCCTTGTCTTGTGCGGAAGGAGTAGCCCGGCCAGGCGTGGGTGCAGTCTGGACCAGGGCAGGGGAGGGGGCTCCGGGTTCGCTCGTGAGGTTGCGCCTGACCATGCGCAGGAACGGTTCGGCCTCTGCGCGCAATTCCAGTTCGAGCGCGTAACCCGGCAGCGCGTTTTCCCGGACGATCTTGGTCATCTCGAATTTGAAGCGACGATAGTCACCTTCCGCGCCCGATTTTTCGAACAGCGTCGGCATGGAGATCGCGAAGCCGTCCGTTCCGGCGCCGCCGGCGTGCTTGCGCGCAACCCGGTACAGCCAGCGTTCTCTCCCCCCGGTGAGCGAGAAATAGGCGGGATCGATCGCGAGGACGCCGCCTTCCATCAGCACGCCGTCGTAAAACCACTTGGCGAGGGTGATGCGCATACCTCGCACGTTGCCCGTGCGGTCCTTGAGCTGACTGTAGCTGTCGATCCAGGAGAAAGTGGTTTCGACAGCGTCGCCCGAGCGGATATTGGTCTTCACCGTGGTTGACTGCAGACGGTCAAGCGCATTGCCCAGCAAGTCATAGGCTCGGCCGCCGACCTCGCGTTTGAGTGTCCTGAGCATGTCGTAGGGCACGACGTTCAAGGTTTGCGGAATGTCGTTCGCACCGCGGCGCTTATGTTCGATGAGCACCGAGGCGCAGTAGATCAGGATGTCGAGATCGTAGATCGTGGCGAGGCCATATTCCGAGTTGGCCGAAACATGGACGGTAACTTTTCGGTCCGGACTGACATAGTCGATCGGCTTCAGGCGCTTGCGCTTGGACAGGGAAAAGAATGGGCGTTCCATCGTTTCGCGCTGGTCGCGAAGCGGCAGTGCCGTCAGTTGCGGCAGAAAGAGGTCTACTTGACCGTCTTCGCGGTAGTCCTGTGGCATCTCATGTCCTGCAACACGCGTAAAACGCGTTTTACTCCATCATAACGATTTGAAAATAAAAGATTTATTGTGGATTCTCATTATCGCGCAAATCTCGCGCTCTCGATGACCGGACGCAGTGCGTCCAGAATCTCATCGACCGATGCGCGGCCTTTTGGATTGATGTTGATCGTGATGCCCTTCGCCTTGGTATCGGCGAGAACTTGTCCGATCTCCTTGCCCGAAGCTGCCGTCAGAGCCGGCTTCGCCTTTGGCGAAGGCGCAGGCCTGGAAGGTGTCACGGCCGCGGCCAGGCGTTCGCAGACTTTGCTGCCCTCGATCTTTTCCGCGCCGGCGGCCAGCAGCTCTTTCTGCTCGGCGGCGATTATGGCCGCCTCACCGAGAATGGCGTCGCGATAGCGCTCATCCTTGATGAGCGGCGACAGGCGCATGCCGTGACGGACCTTCAGGTCGCCTGGTTCCGCAAATGCGCTCACCACCTCGTCGGGGAGTTCGGCGAGTTGCAGCAGATTGTGAAGATTCTGCTTGGGGATCGCCAGGCGCTCGGCCATCTGCGCCCTGACGCCCTTATAATAGGCTTCCACCGCGTGCCGATAATTTCGGGCCCGCTCGAGATCGGTGACGTCCTCGCGCTCCCGGTTTTCCAGGTCCGCGAGACGGAAGGCGCCTTCGTCATCGAGCGTTTCGATCCGGGCTACGAGTTCGATCTCGCTATGGTTGTTCGCATGGAGCCAGGAGATCGAAAAATGACGACGTGTGCCGACGATCAGCTCATAGGGCTGTTCGGCATTGGGGGTTCGCCTGACGACCACCGGTTCGCGATTGGTTCCTTCCTCCCTGATCGATTCAATCAGGGAGGCGCAGCGGTCATAGCTAAGCGCCGCATAGTCGCGCGCATTGCCTGGCCAGATCGAGCATTCCGACGGCTTCAGGCGAATGGTGAGGCGCTTGACGGTGCGCGCGATCTCATCGAACGCAACCCCGCGCCGTTCGAGGAAGGACGGTGTCGCCGGTTCTTCGGCGGGCTTTTCTCGATCCGCGTGATCCCCGGCGACGGGACCATCGGCCGCGCGTGTCGGGGGCGGTGTCGTGCCGATGCTTTCGATGGCGTTCGCCAAGAGACTCCGCCGTCTGCCCCCCGCGCTGCTCATGCGGCCTCCGTCAACCGATCGGTGCCAAGCTGCGCCATCCGCGATGGCCACTGCTTGCAGATGTCTTTCTCTACCTCGCGGAAGACCATGTTGAGATTGTCGCGGCAGCGAACATAGGTCTGATGCGAGCCGTAGGGTTTGTTGATCTCGTAAATCGAAGACATCGAAAGTCCCGCATTCTTGATCTCTTCCGAGAGCAGAATCGGTGTCGAGAGCATTTGTCCGGCGTAGGTCTTCTCCATGACCTGGAGCATCTGCGCCTCGTTCGTGCGACTGGGCTGGAACATCGTGCAGACGACCCGAATGAAGCCATAGTCGATCGACGTGTCGAACTTGGAGACGAGATCCATCGCCTCGCGGCAGGTCTGCATGAAATGAATGGTCGACAGATAGTCGAGCTGCCGGGCAGGGACGGGGATCAACAGGCCATCGGCCGCAGTCAGCGTGTTCACGCCGAGAAACCCCATGGCCGGGGGAGGGTCGAGAATGACGACGTCATAGTCGTGACGAACTTCCTCCAGTCCGATCCGCAGCATGCGGAACGCGCCCGCGATCGCTGTCGGTCCTTCCTCGATCGTCGCGGTCAGTTCCCATTCGGTGTCCTGCAGGCCGAGGTTCGCCGGGCAGATGTCGATATTGGGCCAGGCTGTCTTCTGGATCGTCTTGCGCAGCGAATCCGCTTCGTCGATGCGCGGCGACAGGAAATTCGACAGCGTATGGGTCTCGTCGACCAAGGCCTCGAGATTGACGTCGAACATCACGCTCATCGAAGCCTGGGGATCGCAGTCCACGACAAGAACCCGGTAACCCCGCAGGGCAAGATAATCGGCAAGGTGCTTGCCCGTGGTCGATTTGCTGACACCGCCCTTGAAATTCTGCACGGCCACGACGACCGCTCGCTCGGACGGCAATTTGCCCATCTTGATACCGAGCGCTTCGCGAATCGCGATCAAATCCTCGACCGTGTAATATCTGCGCCCGTTGGCGGACGTCTTCGGCGCAGGAAGGCGTCCACGCGCTTCCGCCTTGGACAGGGCTTCGGGCGTCCTCCCCAGAAACTCCGCGGCGACCGAGGCCCCCATTGAAATATTGAGGGTTTTCCTGTCGGATGGATCTATCGCCGCTTGCCGCAGAACGGTTTTTGCATTCTCGCACGAGGTGATCATCGCATCGAGAATCTGACCCGACAGCATGGGCGTTGTCCCCCTTCTCAACCCAAATTGGCCTTGGTTCGTGAAAAAGGTCGAAAAAAGACCCCTTATCCCGGACAGCTATGCCAAAAGGATGGTGGTTAGTCAAATTGGTAGCAGCTGGCGCCATCATGCAAGGACAACGCTGCTCTCAGATGGAGAGTCCGGGATCATTCCGGGCGAACGGACAAGCTCCGGTTTCCATGCGAATCAAGTGATCGCCAGAATTGGCGGCAAGCATAGATCGGTCTTGTCGCCGCTTCGAGAATGGAACTCAAATTCCTTCCCGGCGGCATCCGAGTTGGCGGTGGTCCACGAATCGGACAGGGCCAGAACTGCCGCTGACGATGTTCTCCTGGCGCTCGAATAGGCGGCGACAAGGCCCACCGCCATCGAGGCATTCATTCCGCTCGCAGGAAATCCCATCCGCAAACCGGCCGTGCACCCCGGTGGCTATTCGCGCTTCCTCGATCCGCGCACGCAGCCCGGAGCACAGATAGACCGCGATCTGATGGCCGGGAGAAAGAGGGAGAGGGGCAGGGGCATGCAAGCAGGAGGAATGCCATGCCGCTTACAGCCCGACGACCATCCCAGGAACTCATCGATCTCGTAGGTGCTCTCGGTGGCACCTGGCATGGCCGCACCGCCATGTGCCTGTGCCCGGCGCATGCTGATAGCACACCAAGCCTCTCGATCCGTCAGGGCGATCGCGGTATTCTTGTCACTTGCTTTGCCGGTTGTGATCGCGAAGATGTCCTGCGCGAATTGCGCCGGATACCGATCCGGCAACACTACTCCTACCGGGACATGCCCGCGCGCGCTTCGGGCAATGCCGCACGGCTCTGGGAGGAGGGGCTTCCGATCCCGGGCACTCTCGCTGAGCGTTACCTGACGCTGCGGCATCTCGAGCCGCCTACCGATGATCTCCGATTTCATCCACGCTGTCCTTATCGTCCCAAGCCCTGGACCACGTTCCATCCCGCCTTGCTCGTGGCCGTGCGCGAAGGGCGGCGACTGACTGCCATCCAGCGCATCTTCCTCGACCGGCAAACCGGCAAGTACCGCATGAAGCTCATGCTGGGGCGGCCAGGGCAGGG
>NZ_JAINEZ010000142.1:0-7622 GCF_019873065.1 Sphingobium sp. PNB | reverse complement strand
AATACGCTCGCCCAACGCCACCTCCAAAAGGCAGCCTTGAATCAACGCCCGATCCTGCTGTCAACCTTTGTCCACGAAACCTAGACCGATTTGAGCCGCATGGTGCGGGCCGTATAGACCTCGACGCCCTGCCACTTGTCCGATTCGAAGCGGACGCGAATCTTCGACTTACCCTGCGTCATTTTCGTCGGCAGCGCATAGGTCTGCACGTTGCGGGCGCTAGTACTCTCCCCCGGCAAGCGTTCGCGCACCAGTTGCTCGCTATCGATCATGATCCGAAAATCCTTGTCGCGCTGCCCGCCGCCATAAGCGACCTGAAGCGCGAGCGGGCCGGGCGCGACGGCCAGGTCAAATTCGAAGAACCCGACATTCACGTTCCGGCTGCGGTCGGCGACGTGGGAAACGGGCGCCGACTGACCGCTGTCCGCAAAGGCGTGATCCACCTCCGGCTGTTGCTCCCCCAGCCGGATCACGTCGATCGTGCGCGCGGCCAAGTCCGCCCGGTCTTTCGAGGCTTGGGTCCACGCGGCTTGCTGGGTCGGCCATTCCGCCACGTCGAAGCGTCGGAAATAGACGGCGGCGCGGTTCTCATGCTGCGCAAAAAAGGGGCGTAGCGTCAGGTCGCCCGGCTTGCCCTGTTCGCCCAGGCGATAGTGATGCAGTCCGGCAGCCGCCACCAGCACCGGTTCGGCGCGGTCGGTAACGATGGCGGGGTCGAGGCCGTCCCAAGCTCCCTTGCCAGGCCCCATATCACCGGCCAGGACGAGCGGCCCGCTGACGAACGCCACCAGCTTGGCATCATCGGGCATCGATTCGACCCGTACCGGCATGGGCAGCGACAGTTCAATCCGGTCCCCCGCCTTCAGGCCGGTCAGCATCAGATAGCCGCCATCCCGGACGCCCGCAGTCTTGCCGTTCACCTTCAACAACGGGTCGGCGCACCAGCCCGGCACGCGCAGCGCGAGCCTTTTCGGCGCATTCGTCACCGCAATCCGCACCATATTGCCCAGCGGAAATTCGGTATCCATGTCGAGTTTCGCTTCGGGCGCGTTCAGCGTGGAGGCGTAATAGAGGTTGATCGCAACCGCATCGCCGCGCTTCCAATAGATGCTTTCGCCATGCTTCGAATGGCTCTCCATACCCGAGCCGACACAGCACCAGAAATCCTCGGTGGGGCTGGAATGCACCCGTCCCATTCCCAGTGCCAGCGCGGTGAAATAGGTGAACATGCCCGTCTTCGGGTCTTGCTGGCTCATGATATGGTTGAGGTGCGCGCGCTCGTAGAAATCGAAATAGCTGGCCTCGCCACTCCAACTGTACAGATGCCGCGTCAAGCGCAGCATGTTGTAGCTGTTGCACGCCTCGCACGTCTGTTGGTCGAGCCGTTGGGCAAGCTGGCGCGGCAGGCCGAAATGCTCGTGATCCGAGTTGCCGCCGATGACGTAGCTGTGGTCGTGCGTGACCGTGGTCCAAAAGAACTGTGCGACTTTCGCGCGGTCCGCGTTGCCCGTCAGTTCATGCAGTCGCGCCTCGCCGATGATCTTCGGAATCTGGGTATTGGCGTGCTTGCCGGCGAGTTCATCACGCCCGGCCTGAAGCGGATCGACGATCGCGTGATGCCGCATCCGCTCCGACAGGGTCAGCCAGCGGCGATTGCCGGTGCGCTTGTAGAGTTCGGCATATGATTCGGTCAGCCCGCCATGCTCGGTGCGCAGGATGTCTTGGACCTGCGTATCGCTCAACCCCTCTAGGATTTTGCCCAGATAGTCGCCCAGCCCGATCGCCACGGTCAAGCCGTCCTTGATCCCCCCATGCTGATGCGCGTCCAGCGCGCCTGCCATGACCTTGTGATAGGTGTACAAGGGGACCCATCCGTCGTTCAGGCTGAATCCGGTCGAGCGGATTTCGCCCCTGCGCAGTTCCTCATACACGACCTTGCCATCGACGGTCTTGCCGTCGCGATCGACCGTGGTGCCGCCAGCATAGCCGTCCCCGTGCCTGGCTTGGATCGCCTTGAGTTGGCCGACGATATAAGCGGCGCGGTCGCGGAATTGCGGGTCGCCCGTCTGGGCGTGGATCAGCGACACCGCGCTCATATAATGGCCCAGCGAATGGCCCGCGATCCCACGCGATTCCCACCCCCCATAGACCTTACCCCTGGTCGGCAATCCGGCGCCGGCGTGGAAATTATGCAGCAGCCGGTCGGCGTCGAGCGACAGGAGATAGCGCGCGTTCGCCCGGACCGACGTCAGGAAGAT
The DNA here is from genome assembly GCF_019873065.1 of Sphingobium sp. PNB. Lineage (NCBI taxonomy): Bacteria > Pseudomonadati > Pseudomonadota > Alphaproteobacteria > Sphingomonadales > Sphingobiaceae > Sphingobium > Sphingobium sp. PNB. Next base: position 5,364 of record NZ_JAINEZ010000142.1, on the reverse strand, counting down.
CGAAGGCTTCAACCTAACCTGCGACAGGGAAAAGGGTGTCGCGATCGACGCCGCAGCCGGCGCGGCCCATGTGAAGCGCGGCAGGGCCCCAAACGCGATTCCAGCCCCCAGCGTGCCGCGACGCGTCCAGCTCATGTAAATCTCCCAATCAGATGCCCAAGAGCACCCTATCGAACCAATTTGTCGGAGTAAACTATGAATCTTATCGGAGTAAATGTCGAGGTCCAGGCGCCACCTCGGTTCGACATGGACCGTTCGTCGGGTGCGATATTTGCCGCATATGACGGACCACGCACCATCGTGGCTGCGCATATACAAGCCCGTGCTTATGCTGGTGCAGCACGGCCATTACCTTATTCAAATCCTGGTGCGGCGAGATGCTGGCTTGTGAACCATAACAGTGAGGGATTGGGTATCGTCGGGGTCCGTCTCAATGTCGCTCAGCACGATAAGGCGCTGCTTCGCCGCCGGCGACGCGGCGGAAGGCGGTGGGGGAGAGGCGGCCGGCAAATCGACGGAAAAGCTGGCAAATCGACGGAAAAGATGGTCGCTGCAACTGCGGCCAATGCGACAACAGCTTTCACGCGATCCGGTCCCGGTTCGCGCGGGCGGTCGTTCGATGTCGGCTTTTGGCCATCATTCCATAACGCTCAGAACGGTTACCGACTTGGGCGGCAATGTCACTTTCAACCGGCCGCCGATCACCTTGGCGGCACTTGGCTGCGGCTTGACCATGTCGGGCTTGTCATAGCTGTTGACCGCATCGACCCGTGATGCGGTCAGCACGGTACCCGATGCCTTGCGCGCGCGGATGCCCGCCACCGCCGCATCGATGGAGGCGGCATTGTTCGGGTCGACGTTGGTGAGCGCGATCCACAGCTTCCCGTCGGCGCCGCGCGCCGCAATCGCATCGATGCGCGGCACGCTTACCTCGCCGAACCTGTATGTTCCCGCGTCGAAGCTAATCGGCAAGCGCGTGGCGTTCTGGAACGGCACATACATTTTGAACAAGTGATAGGTGGGCGTCAGCACCATCTTCGGCCCGTCCGTCAGGATCATCGCCTGAAGCACGTTCACCATCTGGGCGATGGCGGTCATGCGGACCCGATCGGCATGGCGGACGAACATGTTGAGGTTGATCGAAGCGATGACGGCGTCGCGGATGGAGTTCTGCTGATGCAGGAAACCATCCTTGCTGCCGGGCAGCTTCGCGAGCCAAACGCCCCATTCATCTATGACCAGCGGGACTTTCTTGTCCGGGTCGTATTTGTCCATCACCGCTGAGTGGACGCGGATCATCTCCTCCATCTTCAGCGTGTCCTTGATGAGCATCGCATATTCGCGCTCGCCAAAGTCGATGCTGGAAAAGGGCGGGGGCCAGCTGATCCAGGTATAGTTGTGCATCGACAGCCCTTCGATGCTCCAGCTCCAGTCATGCGCCTTCCATGCCTTCATGACGGCTTCGGTATAGGCCGTGTCCAGTCCGCCGGGCCCGACCGCGATCCGTTGCATCGGGTCCGATCCGGCTACCGAACCGCCCGCAGGATTGTCCGTGCCCTGCTGTTCGAGGTTGAGGTTACGGGCGAAGCGAGCGTAGCGCTTCATTTCATCGACATAATAGTCGGGCGTGTACGCGCCGCCACAACTCCAGCTTTCGTTCCCAAGACCCAGAAATTTGACTCGGTAGGGTTTGGGATGGCCATTGGCTGCGCGTTCCGCCCCCGCCGTCGTGCCGCGATCAGCGGTCATGTACGCGAGCCAGTCGGCGGCTTCCTTGACGCTGCCCGATCCCATGTTGACCGATATATAGGCTTCGGCCCCGATCTGATCGATGAAGTCGAAAAATTCGTCCGTGCCGAAATCATTCTTCTCCAGCGCGTTGCCCCAGCTGCCGTTCACCGTTACCGCCCGCTTGGCGCGAGGACCGACCCCATCGCGCCAATGATATTCGTCGGCAAAGCACCCGCCCGGCCAGCGAACGCTCGGAACCTTCAATTCCTTCAGCGCCTGAACCACATCGCTGCGAATGCCACGCACATTGGGTATCGGCGAGTCTTCGCCCACCCAGACGCCGCCATAGATGCCTGTTCCCAGATTTTCGGCGAACTGACCGAAGATGTCGCGGTCGATGGTCGGTCCCGTACCGTCGGCGGCGACCGTCATGGCGACAGATGCCGGTTGCGCCAGAGCCGACGCCGGAACAGCGGCTACCGCCAACGCCAGCGTGAGATTTAGCTGCACCCTTCGACCCTCCCGCCGCCTATCCAATATTCAGGCATGCCGCTGTAAGAGATTACTCCGACTATTTCTAGGAATATCTTCACTCAGCGCTGGGGAGGGCGCCGTCAAAGCTAAGTGGCAACGGGTAAACAGACGGCGTGAGCAGCCGCCCCAAGAGCCCGTTCCGATACTTCAACTCGTCGCCCGAGGTGATCCGCCTCGCTGTGCTCATATATGTCCGCTAAACTTCAAGACTCCCGATTGCGTGCAAATTGAGGAACGGGAAGAGGCGCGACCCACGGCAGCCGACGGGTGATCCAGTTCTCATATTGCGGCACGAGACCCGTGGCGTCGTCGAAGCTCGCGACGGGAAGCTCGATCTCATCGCCGGCAAGGTTCACGAACCGAGATCCGCATGTAGGGCAATGTAGCCGATAATAGCCGGGGCTGCTCTCCCACGCCGCATATGGACCGCAAAGATCGACGGCCGCGCGGGCAAAGACGGCAAAGGCAAGATAGGGTGCGCCATGCGCTCTCTGACAAACAAGGCAGTGACAAAGGCCCACACGTGACGCGTCACCTCGGGCTATGAACCTCAATGCGCCACAGGCGCAGCTACCTGAACGTTCCATAGTTGCTGTTGTCATGCGCGAACAACACGCAGCCACGGGGAAAGACCCAGGCCGATCGGTTGAAAGACGACCTTGCGTCCATCGACGGCGGAGAAGAGCGAGAGTTCCTCGCCCGCTGTCGGGCAGATAAAATCATGCGCCATATGTCATGTAAGGGCCGCTTTTGCTGGGTCGATCGCCTGTCTTGGGTAATGTTGCAGGGCGTAGGGCGAGCTCCAGTTCGTGTCACGAGCCAAGATTCATTCTCGGAGACTGGACGCCACCGCTCGTGCCATTGTGTCTCTATTATTCCAATCGCCGGAATTCCTCCGCGGCCTTCCAGGCATTCATCGCGCTGGCGCGCGACTTCGCCGCCGGACGGCTCACACAGCCTTGAGCCTGCTGGTGTAGGTTCGGGCAGCGTGCAGCTAAAGGGCCGTTTGACAGGCGGAATATTAGAGGTGACTTTCCAGTTCGGAAAACGGTCGCGAGAGGATCTGGTAAAGTTCGCTGGCGGCAAAGCCTGCGGCAATGAGAGCAAGGACTACGAACACACCAAATTGGAATGCCGCTGACCAACGTCGGCTATTCTCCAATTGGCGCGCAATGCGCGCATCTGCGTCCGCTCTTGGCTGAGCCCGGCGTTCATAGGATGATTCGGGATCATTCGCAGATCGGGGACGGGAAGCCAGGCGCGGTTCATTGATTATGGCAGCGATATCGAGCCTGCCCTGCGCCTGAATCCCGAAAAAGCGATCTTTCCGCCAGACGACCCGCCCTATAATCGTCAGTCGCCCACGCCGTATCTCTACATAAGTGCCGCGCTCAGGGGCTTCGTCGGATGCCACGAGTGCGCCACCCGAGGACAGATTATGGATGACCGCTTCGACCCAGGATTCGCCCACGCGCATCCTCGCCGGAATCAACACCGGGTGACGTGTCTCACGAGGTTTGTAGCCAATCTGTAACGCCTTGAGCACGCGACAGCCCTCTCCCAGATCTCTCGCTCCTAAACTATCATGGTGAAAAGAATGCTAAGACGGAGCGATTACAGGTTGCTTCCGGGAGCATGGCGTCAGGGCATGGTGCATCACCCTCCACCAGTTTTGGCGATGACACGGTGATGCTCGTTTGATGCAACCGTCCGGCGAGAGATTTTCGCCATTCGAGAATGGTTATGAGAAGGCCTTCACCCACTCAGGACATGATCCTCTGCAGACAAGCGGTAGTCATCCATGAAGCACTGACATTCTCGCGGGCCGAGAGCGTTTTGATGTCGACGGGATCGTCCCGCAGGATTTTCCACCAGCGATGGGCTTTCACGATCAGCCGCACGAGCGAGAGGTCCATGCGATCGGCAGTCGGTGCATCTCCATCATGGACCAGTCGCAGTGCCCGTCCCGATCTGGTCAGGCGTACACCGGATCTGAAGCTGACCACCCGGCTTTCAGTGCCGTATCCGCTGCCAGCATCTGGCGCCAGAGCCCGGCTGCGGCAGTCCATGGTGATCCCGTCGCGGCCTACTTCAATTCTGGCCAGAAGGCTGCGGAGAGTGTCGCTGTCCCGCCGTCTCACGGATCCGGCCAGCGTCTCGATGCCGGCGACGAATGCTGGCAGGTTGGCACCATCGATGAGCATGCCGATGTTGATGGCGAACTGCAACGGATACCTGCACAGGGTCGGGAGCTTCTCTACCACGATATTCTCCAGTTCCCGGGCCGGGATGTGCATGCCTTCGCTGCTTTCCCCATGCTGGAGTGCCCGGCTGACATAAGAGCATCTGATGGCGACGAGTTCGCGTTGGACTGACAGCACCGTCTGGAAAAACGCCTCGCACGGCCGCGCTGGCAGAATGCCATCCTCTGGTCAGGCTGAAGGCGTCACCGAACCGCTTGGTCCGTGCCACGTCATCGATTGCCGGGCATGGCCCCGAGTCGTGGGCCGGTGAGATTCGCGTTATGCCCGCCTGTCAGGTGCCCCGGGACACCATCAGGCCTTTTCCAAGGTGCACTGGAGCGGGTGCTGGTTCTGGCGGGCAAAGTCCATCACCTGATTCACCTTGGTTTCCGCCACTTCATAGCTGAAGATTCCGCATACGCCGACGCCCCGCTGGTGGACGTGCAGCATCACGCGCGTCGCCTCCTCCATGTCCATGCGAAAGAATTGCTGGAGAACGTGCACGACGAATTCCATCGGCGTGTAGTCGTCGTTCAGCATCAGCACCTTGTAGAGAGAGGGCTTTTTCGTCCGGGCGCGCGTGCGCGTGGCGATGCCGACATTGGGGCCGCCCGGGCCGTCGCCCTGGTCGTCCTGATCCTTGTCCGCCATCATCGCGGGATATGCCATCATCGAGAAGCTGTTCATGATGGGGAAGGATATGGCTATTTGCTCTTGCATGGCAAGGGGTCCGACGGGGCGTAAACCATCCTTCCGGGTGGGAACGGCCTGGGGGAGGGGGGAACGGGGTGGAAGGCGGCGATTCTGTTCCACGTTCTGGCCTGGGGGCTCCGCGCTCCTGCTCCCGGCGGATCAT
>NZ_JAINEZ010000141.1:0-7803 GCF_019873065.1 Sphingobium sp. PNB | reverse complement strand
AACCCGGCGGCTTTGGCGGTCGCTTCGGGGATGGTCCGTTCGGCGGCGGCCGTCGCCGCCTGTTCGGCAATGACGCGCTCAGGCTCATCCTGCTCAAGCTCATCTCCGACGCGCCCCGCCATGGCTATGATCTGATCCGCGAGATCGAAACCCTGTCGGGCGAGGTTTATGTGCCAAGTCCGGGCGTCGTCTATCCGACGCTGACCTTGCTTGCGGACATGGATCTGATCGCGGAGCAGCCAGGCGAAAGCAGCCGCAAGCTGTTCGCGATCACGGAGGCTGGCACGGCCTATCTGGCCGACCATGAACAAGGCGTGGCGCTGGTCATGGACCGGCTGGGCTCGCTGGCGCGCAAGGCGGAACGCACCGACGGCGCGCCGATCCGGCGGGCCATGCACAATCTGGGCATGGCGGTCCGGGCGCGGCTTGAAAAGGAGGGGGCGGATGCGCAGACCATGTTCGACGTCGCCGCGCTGATCGACGAGGCGGCCAGCAGGATCGAAAGGCTTTGACCATGGCTTTGACGGCGCATGTGCCGACCACCAATGCCAGCCGCTATCTCCAGCAGCTGTGCAAGCATTGGGGGCACAAGTTCGAAACCGATTTCGACGCGCGGCAGGGAAGCATCGCCTTTCCCATGGGGCCGATCCGCATGGCGGCCGGGGCTGACGCCCTGACCGTCACGATCGAACCGGGGGAGGGGACCGATGTCGAACGCTTCAAGCAGGTGGTGGCGGACCATCTCGACCGCTTCGCCTTCAGGGAAGCGCCGCTGACCTTCGACTGGCGGTAAGGGGGGCGGGGCGGGCAGTTCCGCCCCGCCGGCCGCCGCTCTTCCTCAGGCCACCTGGCGTCCGAAGTCCGATGACGCCGCGCGCAGGCTGGAAAGCTTGCCTTCCACGCTCATGAAGCCGCGTTCGAGCTGGTCGATTTCGGATGCGACCACCTCGGTATCCTGGCGGATGGCGCTGATGGTCGACGACATGGAGTCGGCGGCCAGCGCGGTTTCGTCGACAGCGGCGGTGATCATCGTCACCGTCTGCGCCTGGGCATCCATGGCGTGGCGGATGCGTTCGGCGCTGGCCTGGACCTCGCCCACCGTGTCGCGAATGCGCTCGTTGGTCTCCACCGACTGGCGGGTGGATGCCTGGATGTCCGCGATCTTGCCCGCGATCTCATCGGTGGCGCGGGCGGTCTGGTTGGCGAGGCTCTTCACCTCCTGCGCGACCACCGCGAAGCCGCGGCCGGCATCGCCCGCGCGGGCCGCCTCGATCGTGGCGTTGAGCGCAAGCAGGTTGGTCTGGCCGGCAATGTCGCGGATCAGGCCCAGGATCGATTCGATGGATTTCGCATGGTCGGACAGGGTGGTCGACATGGCCACCGCGTCGCCAGACTGGCGGGCCGCCCGCTGGGCGACGTCGGCCGCGCTCTCCACCTCCGTCCGCGCATCCTCGATAGCGCGAATGAGGCCGGCGGAGGTGCGGGCGGCTTCGCGCATCGCAAGGGCGGACTGTTCGGCGGCGGCGGCGACTTCCGACGCCTTGCCCAGCATGCCGCGTGTCGCGGCCGATGCGTCCTTCGCCTGTTCGCGCAGCGATTCGCCCAGTTGCGACGCGCCGTCGATCTCTCCCATGATCCGCTGTTCGAACATCGTGCCGAAGCGTTGGCGCTCGTTGCGCTGCGCCTCCGCCTCGTCGCCTGCGATGACGTTCGCCATCAGCCCGGCGTCGACCATGCCGACCTGCATCATGACATGCACCAGACGGCGGCGCCCCGTTTCATCCTCCATCCGATGCCAGATAAGGTCGATCAGCTTCTCGTTGGCCGCAGCCACCGGCATCAGCACCGCACGCAGCGGGGAGCCGTGCTTGCGGGCGTGGCGTCCGCAGGCGATGGAGGAAATCGCCCATTCGCCCGCATCGTAATAGCCCAGTTTCTGGCGCACATATTCATGCGCTTCCGTCTCGATCTTGGCGAGCGTGGAGGGGTTGAGCTTCGACCGCAGCCCCGTCTGCTCGACATAGGCATCGTAGAAAGTGCGCGCCGCCAAGGTCACCTGTTCGCCCAGCAGGTCGCGAATCTGGCGCAACCCCTGCGCCAGCTCGCCATGCGGGTCGACCTCCCTCATCATCGCAAGGACGGTGCTTTTGGGCGTGGCGGCGGAATTCATGTGCGGCAAAACCCCAGATTGGTCTCATTGTCCCGTCGGGTGATAGCGCCATTTGGTTAATCACTTCTTAGGATCGGCGGACATTCGGCCCCGATCCCGATCCTTTGGCGCTTTACCCGTCATCGACCGCCGAAAACCGGCCTGCATGGTTCCTCATCCCGGAAATGTTCCGCCGGCCCGGCGGGGATCGCCCCGTCGCGTGGTCAGGGCGGCTTGCCCTCTTGGCGTATCGCTCCTAAGGGGACGGGACTCGAGGGACAAACATCAGGGACGTAGGGAAGATATGGCGCGAACCACGAGCCGGCCGCTCTCGCCGCATTTGACGATCTGGAAATGGGGGCCAGCCATGGCCGTCTCCATCATGCACCGCGTGACCGGCAACGGTCTTGCGACGGTCGGCGCGATGGGACTGGTCTGGTGGCTGATGGCCGCCGCCATGGGGCCGGATGCCTATGCAACCTTCGTCAAATGCGCGACTTCGCCCATCGGCTATCTGGTGATGGCCGGCCTTAGCTGGTTCTTCTTCCAGCATCTCTGCTCCGGTCTTCGCCACTTCGTGCTCGATCTGGGCGCGGGCTATGAGCTCAAGAACAACAAGATCTGGTCGCTGCTGACCTTCGTCTTCTCGACGCTCCTCACCATCGCCTTCTGGGCCGCCATCTGCACGGGGAAATTCTGATGGGAACCGGAACCGGAATCGGCCGCGTCCGCGGTCTTGGATCGGCCAGGCATGGCGCGCATCACTGGCTGGCGCAGCGCTATACCGCCGTCGGCAACCTGTTGCTGGTCCTGTGGCTGCTGTTCAGCCTGATCGCCCTGCCGGGCCTCGATTATCAGAGCGTCCATAACTGGATCGCGCAGCCCCTGGTGGCGGTGCCGCTGATGCTGATGCTGGTCAGCATCTTCTATCACCTGCGCCTGGGCATGCAGATCATGCTGGAGGACTATGTCCACGACAAGGGCCTCAACTTCTTCTGCATCCTGCTGCTGAACTTCTATGCCATTGGCGGTGCGGCCGCGGGCATCTTCGCGATCGCCAAGATCGCCTTCACGGGGATCGTCAAATAATGAGCGAAGCCTACAAGATCATCGACCACACCTATGACACGGTCGTCGTGGGTGCCGGCGGCTCCGGCCTGCGCGCCACCATGGGCAGTGCGGAAGCGGGCCTGAAGACCGCCTGCATCACCAAGCTGTTCCCGACCCGCAGCCATACGGTGGCGGCGCAGGGCGGCATCGCGGCGAGCCTTGGCAACAACTCGCCCGACCACTGGACCTGGCACATGTACGACACCGTCAAGGGGTCGGACTGGCTGGGCGACCAGGACGCGATCGAATATATGGTGCGCGAGGCGCCGGCCGCCGTGATCGAGCTGGAGCATGCGGGCGTTCCGTTCAGCCGTAACGACAACGGCACGATCTACCAGCGTCCGTTCGGCGGCCACATGCAGAATATGGGCGCCGGCCCGCCGGTGCAGCGCACCTGCGCCGCCGCCGACCGTACCGGCCACGCCATGCTGCACGCGCTCTATCAGCAGAGCCTGAAGTATGACGCGGACTTCTACATCGAATATTTCGCCATCGACCTGATCATGGAAGACGGCCCGAACGGCAAGGAATGCCGGGGCGTCATCGCCATCTGCATGGAAGACGGTTCGATCCATCGCTTCCGCAGCAAGGCGGTCGTGCTGGCGACGGGCGGTTACGGCCGCGCTTACTTCTCCGCCACTTCGGCGCATAGCTGCACCGGTGACGGCGGCGGCATGGTGCTGCGCGCGGGCCTGCCGCTCCAGGATCTGGAATTCGTGCAGTTCCACCCGACCGGCATCTACGGCGCGGGCGTGCTCATCACGGAAGGCGCGCGGGGCGAGGGCGGCTACCTCACCAATTCCGAGGGCGAGCGCTTCATGGAGCGCTATGCGCCTTCCGCGAAGGATCTGGCGTCGCGCGACGTCGTGTCGCGTTCGATGGCGATGGAAATGCGCGAAGGGCGCGGCGTGGGTCCGAACAAGGACCATATCTACCTGCACCTCGATCATATCGATCCCAAGGTGCTGGCGGAACGCTTGCCGGGCATCACCGAAAGCGGCAAGATCTTCGCCGGTGTCGACCTGACCCGCCAGCCGCTGCCGGTGACGCCGACCGTCCACTATAATATGGGCGGCATTCCCTGCAATTATCATGGGCAGGTGGTGACGAAGGTCGGTGACGATCCCGAAGTCGTGGTGCCGGGCCTCTATGCCGTGGGTGAAGCGGCCTGCGTTTCGGTCCATGGCGCGAACCGCCTGGGTTCCAACTCGTTGATCGATCTCGTCGTCTTCGGCCGCGCGACCGGCTTGCACCTCAAGGAAACGATCAAGCCCAACGGCTCGCATCGTCCGCTGCCCAAGGACGCGGCCGACCTGGCGCTGGGCCGCCTCGATCATTATCGCAATGCAAAGGGCGGTTCCCCCACGGCGAAGATCCGCCTGGAAATGCAGCACACCATGCAGAAGCACGCCGCCGTGTTCCGCGACAGCGCGCTGCTGGCGGAGGGCGTCGCGAAGATGGCAGAGGTCAATGGCCGCTTGCAGGACGTCGCGGTTTCGGACCGCTCGCTGATCTGGAACACCGACCTGATCGAGACGCTGGAACTGGACAATCTGATGTCCCAGGCGGTCTGCACCATGGTCAGCGCGGAAAACCGCAAGGAAAGCCGCGGCGCCCATGCGCATGAGGACTTCCCGAACCGCGACGACGCCGAATGGATGAAGCACACCGTAAGCTGGTTCGAGGGCTGGGGCGGCAAGGGCGGCAAGGTGACGCTCGACTACCGTCCGGTGCACGATTACACGCTCACGGACGAGGCGGAATATATCAAGCCCAAGGCGCGCGTGTACTAAGCCGCGCGAACGGCGGGAAACAGGAAAGGGCGGGCTGCGAAGCTCGCCCTTTTCTTATATATGCTTCGTTCTGGGAAATTGCGGACACCGGCGCTTCCCCCTGCTTCAGGGAAGGGGCTTGATGTCCTCGATCACCCAAGGCTTGCATCCCCGGCAGATGTGCCTGCTTCCCCTCCATCCGCCAAAGGTCTAAAGGCCGCGACATGAACGACCTTGCCACCCCATCCGCGCTGGCCGAAGAGAAGGCGCAAAGCTGGAAAGTCACCTTCCCATGCACCCGTGCGGAGGCCGAAGCGCTGGATGGCGACATTGCCGCCTTCGCGCTGATGGATCGCCCGCCTGTGCTGATGACCAGCGAGGCGGAGCCCGATAATGAACAAAGCTGGCGGCTCGACGCCTATTTCGAAGGCCAGCCGAGCCCCGCCGCGATCCGGCTGCTCCGTTCGCTCGTCCCCAGCGCCGCCGGCGTCAAGCCGCTGGTCGAGCAACTGCCCGACGAGGATTGGGTGACGTTGAGCCAGCAGGGGCTGGAGCCCGTCACTGCGGGGCGTTTCCATGTCCGAAATCTCGCCAGCGACCCGGCGGCGCCCGGTCACGTCAATTTCCTGATCGAGGCGAGCCGCGCCTTCGGCACTGGCCAGCATGAAACCACGGCGGGCTGCCTGATCATGCTCGACCGCATGAGGCGGGTCGGCATGCGCTTCGGCAATGTCGGGGACATCGGAACGGGCACAGGCCTGCTTGCCTTCGCGGCGCTCCACCTTTGGCCGCGTGCTTATGCGACGGCGTCGGATATCGATCCCGTCGCGGTGGAGATCAGCGCTGCCAACGCGGCGGCCAACGGCATTGCGACGGGCAAGGGACAGGGGCAACTCGCGCTCTACACGGCTGCCGGCGTGGATCACCCGGCTATTGCGACGCGCGCCCCCTATGACCTGCTGATCGCCAATATCCTGGCCGGTCCGCTGATCGAACTTGCTCCCTCGCTCTGCGCGCTGGTGGAGGAAGGCGGCACCATCGTCCTTGCGGGGCTGCTCAATGAACAGGCCGGTGCGGTGCTGGCTGCCTATCGCGCCCAGGGAATGCGCCTGGCGGAACGGACGGACCGCGGCGACTGGCCGACCCTCCGCCTGCGCAAGCGCCCGCGGATCGGCTGGAGACGGCCGACCCGCATCGACGGCAATGCCCGTGGCGAAGCCCCTGGTTTCGGCAGTCTGTGACCTTTGGCTGAGCGTGATCATCGCCCGGATCGACTTGGGACCGTTTCGACAGCGGACGGTCGAGGTGACCGCACGTTGGCGGAGGTGATGCATTTACAGGGCGGGGCTGCCTGGAGCGCCTCGCCCTGCAAAAGGCCTCAGCCCACGATGCCCGCACCCAGCAGCAACAGCAGCTTCACGTCGATTGCGAAGCCTTCCGTCCGCCATGCCGCGATCCGGTCTTGAATTCTGTCGAGCGGCACGCGGTGCACGCGGATATCCTCGCCTTCCACGCCGCCGCCATCGCCGGTTTTCATGAGGTCATGCGCACGGAACAGCGTGAAGCTCTCCGACACCATGCCGGGCGAACTGTAGAATTCACCCAAAGCCTCCATCCGGCCGGACAGGTAGCCGGTTTCCTCCTCCAGTTCGCGAGTGGCGGCCAGCACGGCTTCCTCGCCCTCGTCATGGTCGCCCACAAGGCCGGCGGGCAATTCGATGCACCGGCGGCCCAGCGGTACGCGATATTGATCGACCAGCAACACATGCCGCCCGTCCGCCGCCTCGTCCACGGCCAGAATGACGGCGGCATGGATGCCCCGCGCCCGGCCGACATATTCCCACCTGCCCCGGCGCTTGGCGGTGATGAAGCGGCCTTCCCACATGATCTCTTCGGGGGAAGCCCCGTCCTGTTCGCTCATAATTCGATCAACCTGTCGGGCAATTCATTGGGATTGTCGCCGGTCGCCGGAAAATATTCGGCCAGTACGCTGCCGACCTGCCGCACCGCTTCCGCCATGCCTTCGGCGGCGCGGCCTGCGCGCACGCCGTCGATCAGCGCGGCCATGGCCTCGCCCCAGATTTCCGGAGCGACCTTTTCGTTGATCGCCGCATCCGCGACGAGTTCCGCCCGATGCTCATCCAGCGAGAGGTAGATGAGCACGCCGGTCCGTCCGCGCGTGCGCCCCTGGGCTACCGCGCGAAACAGGGTGATGGCACGGCGGCGCACGCGGCGGGCCTTGGTGGCCTTGGGCGTCAACGCCATGCGCAGCGGCATCCAGGCGAGCGCATAGCGGACGATCAGGAATTTGAGGATGAGCAGGCTGAGCAGGACCGTCAAGAGCTTCCAGTCCTCCACCTCATGCTCCCAGCTTTGCAGCAGCCCGGAGCATAAGCGCCGGAAATGCAGGGGAAAGGCCGCCGCCGCCGACAGGGCCAGGAACACCGCGCCGATGGCCCAGTGCAGCCCTGCATCATGATAGGCGTCCGACCGGCGCGCGACGATGGTGACGATCTCGCCATCCGTCGCCTTCTCCGCTTCGGCCACCGCAGCGGTCACGCGGTCGTGATCGGCTTCGTTCATGATCAGGCGCATCACCAGTCCCCCGACGCGCCGCCGCCGCCGAAGCTGCCGCCGCCGCCCGAAAAGCCGCCGCCGCCGCTGCCCCAGCCGCCACCGCCCCAGCCTGATCCACCGCCGCCGCCCCATCCGGAATCGCCCGGCCCCCACAGGATGATCGGTCCCGATCCGCCCCGATAGCGCCGTCCCTTG